>NZ_JASATH010000207.1:0-13839 GCF_038440215.1 Inquilinus sp. OTU3971
CTCCGCCGTGTCCCTGGCCTTCCCCGCCTACCCCGCCTGCGCCCGGCCGCGGCGCGACGGGGTGCCGGCGATCGACTGGGTCCTGGCCGCCGCGGGGGCCTTCGCCGGCGCCTATCTGTTCCTGTTCTACCGCGAGCTGGCGCAGCGCCCGGGCCAGCCGACGACGCTCGACCTGGTCACCGCCGGCGCCGGCGTCCTGCTGCTGCTGGAGGCGACGCGGCGGGCGCTGGGCCTGCCGATGGTCGGCGTCGCCGTCGTCTTCATGCTGTTCACCTTCGCCGGCCCCTGGATGCCCGAGGTGGTGCAGCACAAGGGCGCCTCGCTGACCAAGTTCCTGCAGCACCAGTGGCTGACCACCGAGGGCATCTTCGGCATCGCGCTCGGCGTCTCGACCAGCTTCGTCTTCCTGTTCGTGCTGTTCGGCACCCTGCTGGACAAGGCCGGGGCGGGCAACTGGATGATGCAGATCTCGATCGCCCTGCTGGGCCATCTGCGCGGCGGGCCGGCCAAGGTCGCGGTGGTGTCCTCGGCGCTGAACGGCGTGGTCTCCGGCTCATCCGTCTCCAACGTCGTGTCCGGCGGCATCTTCACCATCCCGCTGATGAAGCGCACCGGCCTGTCGGGCGTGAAGGCCGGGGCGATCGAGGCCGCGTCCTCGATCAACGGCCAGATCATGCCGCCGGTGATGGGCGCCGCCGCCTTCCTGATGGTCGAGTATGTCGGCATCCCCTATTCCGAGATCGTCAAGCACGCCCTGCTGCCGGCCATCGCCTCCTATGTCGCGCTGCTCTACATCGTCCATCTCGAGGCACTGAAGATCGGCAGCAAGCCGATCCCGCGCGAGCGCACAGCGCTACGGAGCCGGCTGCTGCGCACCGGCCTCGGCCTCAGCGGCACCGTCGTCGCGGTCGCCCTGCTCTATTACGGCATCCTCGGCGCACAGGCGGCGTTCGGCAGCGCCGCCGCCTGGGTCCTGGCGCTGGCCGGGCTCGCGCTCTACGGCGCCAGCCTGGCCTATGCCGCGCGCTTCCCCGATCTCGCCATCGACGACCCGAACACGCCGCTGCTGCACCTGCCGCGGGCCTGGGACGTCACCCGCACCGGCCTCGACTTCCTGATCCCGCTGGTGGTGCTGCTGTGGTGCCTGATGGTGGAGCAGATGTCGCCCGGCCTGTCCGCCTTCTGGGCCACCGCCAGCATCATCGGCATCCTTGCCACCCGCGGGCCGCTGCTGGCCCTGTTCCGCCGGCAGGATCTGCCGCGGGCGGCGCGCCGGTCGCTGGCCGAGCTGGTCGACGGGCTGGGCCTCGGCGCCCGCAACATGATCGGCATCGGCATCGCCACGGCCACGGCCGGCATCATCGTCGGCACCATCACCCTGACCGGGCTGGGCCTGATGATGACCGAACTGGTCGAGGCCGTGTCAGGCGGCAACGTGATGATCATGCTGGCGCTGATCGCCGCGATCAGCCTGGTGCTGGGCATGGGCATCCCGACCACCGCGAACTACATCCTGGTGGCGACGTTGATGGCCCCGGTGGTGGTCGAGCTCGGCGCCCAGGCCGGCCTCGCCATCCCGCTGATCGCGGTCCATCTGTTCGTGTTCTATTTCGGCATCATGGCCGACATCACCCCGCCGGTCGGCCTGGCCGCCTTCGCCGCCGCCGCGATCTCGCGCGAGGACCCGATCAAGACCGGGTTCCAGGGCGCGCTCTATTCGCTGCGGACGGCGGTGCTGCCCTTCGTCTTCGTGTTCAACCCGGGGATGCTGCTGATCGGAGTCGAGGGCTGGACCGACCTCGCCGCCATCGTCACCGTCACCTTCGCCGCGGTCCTGCTCTTCTCCGCCGCCACCATGGGCTATTTCGTGACCCGGTCGCGGCTGTGGGAAAGCGCGCTGCTGCTGGTCGCCTGCTTCGCCCTGTTCCGGCCGGACTGGTGGCTCGACCGCTTCTATGCGTCCACAGTGTCCCAGGCCCCCGCCACCTTCCTGGCCGAGGTCGCGGCGGCGCCGGCCGATCATCGCCTGACCTTCGTGGTGGAGGGTCTGTCGATCGAGGGCGAGGAGGTGCGCAAGACCATCAGCCTGCCGCTCGGCGACCCGCAGCCCGACCCGGCCAAGCGCCTGCGCGCGGCCGGGCTGGGAGTCAGCGCCCTGGGCGACGGCGTGACGATCACCGATGTCGGCTTCGGCTCCTATGCCCGCCGCATCGGCCTCGACGCCGGCTACGACGTCACCGCGGTGCTGAAGCCGGCCGACCGGCCGGGGCATTTTTGGGTTTACCTGCCGGCGCTGGCGCTCGCCGGGCTGGTCGCCCTGCTGCAATGGGGCCGCACCGGTGGGCTGGCCTCACGCAGCCGGTTCCGGCGTCAGGACGGGTTGGCGGCGAAGACCTCGGAGCAATAGACCGTGTTGCCGCCGGCCAGGACGAAGAACACCATGTCGTCGCTGTTGGTCAGCGCCGTGACGGTGCAGACGATCGGCAGGACCTGGTCGTCGATGGTCTTGCTGTCGTGCCGCTCCCACACCAGCTTGCGGCCGCCTTCCTTGGTGGGAGTGTCGCGGTCGGGCGGGCCGAGATCGGCGACCATCTGGGCCGACGGGTGGTCCTGGTAGGGGGCGATCCTCTCCCCGAAGCGTTCCCGGGCCGCCGCGGTGATGCTGTCGGTCGTCTGCGGCTCGGCGCAGGCGGCGAGCAGCAGCAGGGCGGCTGCGGCGGACACAAGTCTCAGGAACGGCAAGGAAACCCTCCGGCCAGCAGGCACGACTAGCATCCAGCGTGTACACGCCGGGGGCAGGGCGGTCCAGCAGAGCCTACAGCCGCTGCAGCCCGAACCGGTCCAGCTCGCCCGGCAGGAACGGCGACGCCGACAGCACATAGACGAGATGGAACGGCTCCGCCCGACCCGGCCGGAACACCGGCAGCGATGCGGGCGAGAAGCCGGCGGACCGGGCCCGGTCGACGAACGCCGGATCCTCGAAGGCGGACCAGACCATCAGGATCCCGTCGGCCTTGAGCGCCCGGCGCAAAGTGCCGAGGCCGTCCGCCCCGTAGAGAGCTGCGTTCCCGGCAGCGGAGAGCGGCTCCGGCCCGTTGTCGACATCGAGCAGGATCACATCGAAGGTGGGGCCTTCGGCCGCCACAGCGAGGACGTCGCCATGCCGGATCCTGGCGGGGTGGTCGTCGAGCGTTCGCGGCCTGGTGTAGCGCTCGAACCAGCGGATCACCGCCTCGGACAGCTCGGCCACGGTGACCCGCCCGGCGCCGCCGAGATGCCGGTGCAGGCTGGCCAGGGTGAAGCCGAGGCCGAGGCCGCCGACCAGGATGTCGGGATCGGGGCTGCGCGCCAGCCGGGCCGCGAGCTCGCCGAGCCGGTCCTCCGACTCGTGATACGCGCCGTTCATCAGCTCCCAGCCATCGACCCGGATCATATAGACGCCGTCGCGCTCATAGAGGTCGAGCACGCTGTCGCCGAGCGCGGCGCTGTCCACATGAACCCAGGTCATCGCATCCTTCGTCCTTTTCCTCGAGGCTACCGGATTCAGGTGCCTCACGGGCACAGTTTGCGTCTCCTCTCGCCGCTCCGGCTTCATCCCTTTGCGACGGGTCTCGACAGCCCTGGGGGTTCGGCTACAGCTTCGCCGAACTGGGGCCGCTTGCCGCCGCGTCTTTCGTTCGACCGGTCGACCGACTTGGGAGAGGATCGGCGTGATGACGGCCCATGAGATCCTCCTGCACTTCCTGACCACGGTGAAAAATCCGCTGGTCCTGGCCGCCTGCCTCCTCACCGTGATCTTCAAGCCGACGCGCTGGGCCATCAGGCTCGTCACGATCGCGGCGGCGCTGGCGTGGGGGGTGTTCAGCCTGGCGGTGATCCGCCCTTCGGATCATCCGCTCCTGGTATTGGCCGTCAGGGGGACTGCGGGCGCGCTGGTCGCCGAAGTGGCACTGGTCCTGGTGGTGCCCCTGATCTTTTTGGGCTTGGGCGTCGCGCGGTCGGTGATGGCTTGGCTCCGCCCGCCGCCCTAGCCCATCCGCAGGTCGATGCGCATCCCGTTGCGCGGGCCGCCCGTCCCGGCGAGAATGGGGGAACGCCGCCGAGGACATGCCCGCAACCCGCCCTGACCGGGCGAGAGGTGACCCTTGAGTCGCGATCGCCAGCTGCATCTCGGCGCCTTCATGCGCCCCGTCAGCATCCACACCGGCGCTTGGCGCTATCCCGGCGCCTACCCGGACGCCAACTTCAACTTCGGCCACCTCAAGCGCTTCGCCCAGACGCTGGAGCGCGGCCGCTTCGACGCCTTCTTCATGGCCGACCACCTGGCCGTGCTGAACATGCCGGTGGAGGCGCTGAAGCGCAGCCACACGGTGACCTCCTTCGAGCCGTTCACCCTGCTGTCGGCCCTGGCCGGCGCGACCGAGCGGATCGGGCTGGTGGCCACCGCCTCGACCACCTTCGACGCGCCCTACCACATCGCCCGGCGCTTCGCCTCGCTGGACCACATCAGCGGCGGCCGCGCCGGCTGGAACATCGTCACCACCTCGAACCCGGACGCGGCGCTGAACTTCGGCCTGGACGAGCATATGGAGCATGGCGAGCGCTACGACCGCGCCCGCGAGTTCTACGACGTGGTCACCGGGCTGTGGGACAGCTGGGCCGACGACGCCTTCCTCCGCGACGTCGAGAGCGGGCTCTACTTCGACCCCGAGAAGCTGCATGTGCTGGACCACAAGGGGCCGCATCTGTCGGTGCGCGGACCGCTGAACATCGCCCGGCCGCCGCAGGGCTGGCCGGTGATCGTGCAGGCCGGCGCCTCGGATTCCGGGCGGCAGCTGGCGGCGGAGACGGCGGAGATGGTGTTCGCCGCCGGATCGACCCTCGCTGCCGGGCAGCGCTTCTACGCCGATGTGAAGGGCCGGATGGAGGCGATCGGCCGCGACCGCGACCACCTGAAGATCCTGCCCGGCGCCTTCGTCGTGGTCGGCGACACGGTCGAGGAGGCGCGGGCCAAGCGGGCGAAGCTGGACAGCCTGGTGCATTACGAGAGCGCCATCGCGTCCCTGTCGATCGCGCTGGGCACCGACGCCTCGCGCTTCGACCCGGACGCGAAGCTGCCGCCGATCCCGGAGACCAATGCCAGCAAGAGCGGCCGCGAGCGGGTGCTGGAGCTGGCCGAGCGCGAGGGTCTGACCGTGCGCCAGCTGGCCCAGCGCCTGGGCGGCTATGCCGGCCTGGCCTTCATCGGCACGCCGGAGACGATCGCCGACGAGATGGAGGAATGGCTGGAGACCCGGGGCTCGGACGGGTTCAACGTGATGTTCCCATATTTGCCCGGCGGCCTCGACGACTTCGTCGACCGGGTGGTGCCGGAGCTGCAGCGACGCGGCCTGTTCCGCAAGGAATACGAGGGCACGACACTGCGCGACCATCTGGGACTGCCGCGGCCGAAGAACCGGTTCTTCTAGGCGCCTCGCGAGCCCCGGGAGCCGCCCCGTGGAGGGCGGCCCCCGGAGCCGGGGAGTAAGGGGCGCCAGGGTCTGAAGCTCGCCTGCCGATTCGTTGATGCCCGGATTGGAAAGCTGGAAAATCCTCCGGTTCTTCATTCCCTGTCGCCAGCTTGACCGCGCCCCTGGCGACAGGGATGCGCGCCCCCGGCCGGGCCGGCCAATGCACGGTTGTGATGGCGGCATGCCACCCCTGCGACGATCGGGTGCCTGCTGCGGCCGTCCGTTCGCGGGCGGCGGGACCGAGGAGCAGAAGCGGTCACCCCTTGCGCTTTTTGTCAGGCGCTGCTTTTCTCACAGGAGTTTGGGGGCATTTTAGGAACTCTTTCGATGAAGTCATTTTCAGCGGCCGCGCTGGCGGTCCTCGGCCTGTGCGGCTGCGCCTCGATCACCGAAGGGACCAGCCAGGAGATCCGGCTCGACGTCACGCCTGCCGTCGCCTCGTGCAGCGGCATGCGGAAGGGCGCGCCGACCGGGACCTATGATCCGGTCTCGCACATCTACAAGGTCGATAAGAGCCGGAACGACATCATCTTCACCTGCACGTCGCCGGGCTATCGCGACAAGTCGGTGACGCTGGTGTCCGAGGCCAGCGGCTGGGGCGTCGCCGGTGCGCTGACGCTCGATCTCGGGCTGGTCGACTACGCCACCGGCGCGTTGAACAAGTACCAGCCGACCCTGACCATGACCCTGGAGCCGATGGCCGGCCCCACCCTGGTGGCGGCCCCCGCCGTCGCCCATCCGGCCGCATCCGGCACCCCGGTCGCGGCCGCGGGCGGTGCCGTGATCTGCCGGGTCGGCACCCTGACCCTGGCCAAGCCGGCCCAGGCCTGCGCCGAGGCGGGCGGCACCGCCGTGGCGCCGATCAACTGATCGCGTGGTCCCGGCTTCGTCGGGTCTGGCGGGGGCGACGGGCTCCCGTACGGCCGACGCGCCCGGGCGGTTAGTCGAGTTGGGCCTCCAGCAGCGGAAAATGGTGGGCTGAGTAGAGCTGGAACGAGATCGGGAGCATCGCGGGTCACCGGCTCGTGGAGGCTTCGACGGAGAGCCTGGCCACGGTGCCCCTTGCCCGCCAGCCGGATCAGGACGGCGATGTCCGCCATTCTGGACAAACCGCCGCCGGCGCCGGTGCCCAGCGCCGCCCCACGACCGACGACTCGACTCTCCACACCCGAAGGTATAGAACATTTAGGGAACATCCGATCGATCCGGGCAGGAGGCCGCCATGAAGCATCGCAGGGGTCTTTTCGGCGCCGATGTCCGGGCTGCGCTGCAGCCGGCCGGTCCGCATCGTCTCGCCGGCGCGGCGATCCGGGCTCGGCGCGAGGAGGTGATCTGGGGCGCGCGGGAGCTGGGCCTGGACGAGGATGAGCTCACCGCGCTGCTGCGGACAGGCATCGAGGCCGCGGAACGGCGCCTCTTCGGGGACGCGGGAAAGGGCGGCTGACGACCCAGGTGCGAGACCGCGTTCAGAACAACTGGGAGATCGGCCTCCGGCTGTCCGACATCTCATCCGGCACCGGCATCGTGGCGAAGTGCGGGAAGTGCCATCGGCGGCGGGAGCTGGACCGGCGGCGGCTGACCCAGCGGTTCGGCGGCGATGCCCGGCTGTTCCGGATCGAGATGGCGTTGCGGTGTACCGGATGCGGCTCGGAAGTGGCCTGCAGGATCGAGCTGCAGGCGGCGCGGCGGGATTGAGCGGCACCGGAACAGCTGCGGCTGCCATGCATCGGCGCGGCGCCACTCCGCACGGGGGCGGCCGGGGGCGCTACAGCGGGCAGCGGGCGGTGACACCGGGGCGGACGGTGTAGGTGTCGGTCGCCGGGTTGTAGCTGCGGTAGCGCTGGGCGCAGGCGCGCTGATGCGCCGTCAGGGTCTGGTCCGTCTGGCGCTGCTGCGCGCGCCTCTGCTGTTGCAGACGTTGCTGGTGACGCCGGAGGTTGTCGTAGCGTTGGGAGTCGAGATAGGGCCCGAGCCATTGCGCGGCAGCCGGCAGCGGCGTGACGGCACCGGCCGGCACCACCAGGGCGAAGAGGACGGCGAGGCGGATCGGCAATCGCGATGTCATGACGCCCATGGAACGGTCTGGCGGGTGGGAAAGTCAACCCACGCCCCGAAAGAAACCGGTGGCGCCCAGGGCTCTGCCGGGCCCCTCTCGAGCGCGCATCCGTGCCAACCCAGGCCAGCGTGGCCAACAAGCCTCGACGCCCGCACGGTTGCAGCCTCGCGGATTTGACGCGGATTGCCTGGAGCGAACGCTGGCGGTCGCCGTGCGATATGATACGGATGTCAATCAGCCGGATCTTTTGAGCGTCCGGCTCGAAGCCAATGGTCTTTCGCCCATCTTCCGTTCTGCCTACCTTCGATCCCGCCGTCTCCGCAGACGGCCTTCACGGCGTGCATGCAACCTGACAGATCGTCGTACCAACCTTGAGGCGCTTCGTGTCGCTCGTGTTCACCCAGGTCGAGGAACGAAATGAGCTTGTCCGCCATCTTTGCCCGGGTCGTCGCGCTGGTCGGCGCCGGAGCGATCCATTTGCGGCACCGGCACGACGGCCCGAAGGCGCCGGCCTTCGGCAGCGCGCCGGCGATCCCGCCGGCGAAGCCCCAGGGCAGCATTCCGACGCTGAAGATGCCGACCGCAAAGGGATGGATTGCGGGGCAGACGCCGATCGCCGCGCCGGGCCTCCAGGTGAACGCCTTTGCAGCCGGGCTGAAGCATCCGCGCTGGATCCATGTCCTGTCGAATGGCGACGTGCTGGTGGCCGAGGCCCTGAGTACGCCGGGGGGCATCAGCTCCGTCTTCGACTACGCCATGTACAGCACGATGAAGCGTGCTGCCGCGGTGGGGATAAGCCCGAACCGCATCACGCTGCTGCGCGATGCCGACGGTGACGGCGTCGCCGAGACCCGCGAGGTGTTCCTCGACGGGCTGAACCAGCCGTTCGGCATGGCGCAGCTCGGCGACACGCTGTATGTCGGCAACACCGACGGCGTGGTGGCGTTTCCGTACACACCCGGAGACACCCGCATCGGCGCAGCGGGGCGGAAGTTGAACGAGCTGAAGCCCGGCGGGCACTGGACGCGCAGCCTGCTGGCGAGCCCCGACGGACGGAAGCTCTATATCGGTGTCGGCTCGCTCAGCAATATCGGAGACCACGGGTTGGCGGCAGAGGAGGGTCGGGCCGCCATCCACGAGCTGGACCTCGAGAGCGGCAGGGACCGCATCTTCGCCTCCGGCCTGCGCAATCCTGTCGGCATGGCGTGGGAGCCGACGACGGGGGCTCTCTGGACGGTGGTCAATGAGCGCGACGGGTTGGGTGACGAGACGCCTCCCGACTATCTGACGTCGGTGCGCGACGGCGGCTTCTACGGCTGGCCCTATTGCTATTGGGACAGGATCGTGGACGATCGGGTGCCCCAGGACCCGGCGCTGGTCGCATCGGCCATCACCCCGGATTTCGCATTGGGCGGGCACACCGCGTCGCTGGGCCTGTGCTGGCTTCCGGCCGGCACGCTGCCCGGCTTCCCCGATGGCATGGCGATCGGACAGCACGGCTCCTGGAACCGCAGCACGTTGAGCGGCTACAAGGTCGTCTTCGTGCCATTCCAGAACGGACGCCCCGCCGGGCCTGTGCGCGACATCCTGACCGGCTTCCTGGCACCTGACGAGCGCGTTTCCTATGGTCGGCCGGTGGGGGTCACCATCGGCCCGGACGGCTCACTGCTGGTGGCGGACGACGTGGGCGACGTGATCTGGCGGGTCACCGGTGCGCCGGAACATGGCTGAGCCCGCAGCGGCCGGCGCGCTGAGTCGCGGGACCGACATCAGGGCGGGATCAGCCGGATCGAGCTCGGTCAGGAGCCAGAAGGTCGACAAGCTTGGTGCGGACGGCGGGACTCGAACCCGCACTCCCGAGGGACGCAGATTTTAAGTCTGCTGTGTCTACCGGTTCCACCACGTCCGCACCGGGCCTCTATCGCCCGGCCCCGGCCGCCGCGCAAGCCGAATGCGGCTTGCCGGCGGGCGCATCGGTCCCCATTGTCCGGGCATGGACGATTTCGACTGGATCCGCCTGGCCTGGCTGGTCGCCGCCCTGATCCTGGTGGCGCCGGCCGTGCTGCGCCGCGGCGGCTGGGGCGGCCACGGCCTGTTCTACGCCGCCCTCTGGCTCGGCATCGCGCTCTTGATCGGCCTGGCCTACTCGCTCTTCTCCAGCTCCGGCTCGGGGCCGGCGGTGCCGCCGAGCGAAACCACCAGGGAACGCACCGCCTCGGTGGCGGTAGACAGCCGCCCGGCATCGGTGCCGCGCAGCACCAGGCTGGTGCCGAACCTGCCGGCGCGGAAATACGGGTAGCTGCCGATCGACAGCTCCGGATAGATGGCGGCGATGGCGCCGAGCCCGGCGGCGATCACCCCCTCGCCCAGGTCGCAGGCCACGGTGCGGCTGAGCACCTTGTCACCGCCGGCGAGCGTCGGGGCGATGCCGTCGAACATCGCCTGCATGATCCGCGGCACCCCGGCCATGACGTAGACATTGCCGATGCGGAAGCCAGGGGCGGCGCTGACCGGGTTGTCGATCAGCAAGCCGCCCTCCGGCACATTCGCCATGCGCAGCCGCGCCTCGTTCAGCTGGCCGGCCTCGTAATGCGCTTCCAGCCGCCGCACCGCCTCGGGGTGGCGCAGCAGGGGCACGCCGAAGGCCTGCGCGACGCATTCGGCGGTGATGTCGTCATGGGTCGGGCCGATGCCGCCGGTGGTGAAGACGTGGTCGTAGCGCGCCCGCAGCGCATTGACCGCCGCCACGATCTCCTCCGGCACGTCCGGCACCACCCGCGCCTCGCACAGGCGGATGCCGAGCTCGGTCAGCCGTTCGGCCAGGAAGGCCATATTGGCGTCCTTGGTGCGGCCGGAAAGGATCTCGTCGCCGATCACCAGAACGGCGGCGGTCACGATGCGCGTGTCGGTCATGGTCCTGCCCCGGGCTTAAGTCCGGGCGATGCTATCGCCTGGACGGGCCGCGAGACAGGCGGAAAACGCTAGCGATAGCCGGTGGCGTCGGCCGGCTTGCCCGGATCCTGCACCTCGACGATGTAGCGCCAGGCGTCGGGCTGCGACCCGTCGAGATCGGTGAAGCCGTAGACCCGGGCCAGTTGGCCGCTGGATAGGGACTGGCCGTTCCAGCGCGCCCGGTCGGGATCGGCCGCCAGCGCCGCCACGGCGCGGCCGGTGAAGCGCGGCGTCTCCGAGATGATGAAATGCGGCTGGATCCTGGTCGCGTCCTGCCAGTTCGCCTCGGTGACCTGGTAGGCCTCCAGCATCATTTCCGACCGCATCCAGCCCGGGGTCAGCGACACCGAGGTGGCGCCGTATGGCGCCAGATCCTTGGCATGAGCCCAGCCCATCCGGTTCACCGACACCTTGGCGAGGTCGTAGAAGGGCGACAGCCGGTAGTGGTCGGCATTGTATTCGGCGGTGCCGTCGGTGACCTCGACCAGCAGGCCGCCCGGGTGCCGGATCAGGAGCGGCAGGGCGTAATGCGCCGTGATCAAGTGGCTGTGCACGCCGAGCTGGAGCAACCGCAGACCCTTCTGCAGGTCATGCTCCCACACCGACTTGTTCCATTCGAACAATGTCTCGCCGCCCCAGAGGTCATTGATCAGGATGTCGAGACGCCCCTGCTCCTCCCCGATGCGGGCGATCAGGCGCTCGACCTGCTCCGGCACCAGATGGTCGGTCTGCACGGCGATGCCGCGACCGCCGGCGGCCGAGACCAGCTCCGCCGTCTCCTCGATCGTCTCCGGTCGCTGGTATTCCGAGGGCTGGCCGCGGATGCTGCGCCCGGTGACGTAGACGGTGGCGCCGGCCGCCCCCAGCTCCACCGCGATCCCCCGCCCGCACCCGCGGGTTGCGCCCGCGACCAGGGCGATCTTTCCGTCCAGCGGCAGCGGCAGCGGCATCGTCTCCTCCTCGGCTCGTTGAGTTTATAAATGATCGTTTGGTTATAAATGAGAGTCAAGCCGGCCGCGACACCCCGGCGGCCTGCATGCCGGTCCTGCGGCGCCGGCCCTCGGCGTTCCGCCGAGTCGCCCCCATATGCCGCCGGGTGGCGACCGCGCGGCGGCGGTGCTATAGGCTAGAGGCGATGCGAGACAGGACAGAAAGTGTGACCGAGGTGGAACCCCAGACCCGCGAGGAAGGCCATATCCCCCTGCATGGCGAGGCCGAGTTCGCGGCGATGCGGCGGGCCGGCCGGCTGGCCGCCGAGACCCTCGACTTCATCGCCCCGCATGTGCGCCCCGGCGTCACCACCGACGAGCTGGACCGGCTGTGCGACGGCTTCATGCGCGACCATGGTGCGGTGCCGGCGACGCTGGGCTATCGCGGCTATCCGAAATCGAGCTGTATCTCGCTGAACCATGTCGTCTGCCACGGCATCCCGGGCGACCGGACGCTGGAGAACGGCGACATCCTGAACATCGACGTCACCCCGATCCTGGATGGCTGGTACGGGGATTCGAGCCGGATGTACGTCGCCGGCGACAAGGTCGCGGTCAAGGCCAAGCGGCTGATCGAGGTGACCTATGAGGCGATGATGCGCGGCATCGCCGCGGTCAAGCCGGGCGCCACGCTGGGCGATATCGGCCACGCCATCCAGAGCTATGCCGAGGGCCACCGCTTCTCGGTGGTGCGCGACTTCTGCGGCCACGGCGTCGGCAAGGTCTTCCACGCCCCGCCCAGCATCCTGCATTACGGCCGGCGCGGCGACGGGCTGGCGCTGCGCGAAGGCATGATCTTCACCATCGAGCCGATGATCAATGCCGGCCACTGGGCGGTGAAGATCCTGTCCGACGGCTGGACCGCGGTGACCCGCGACCGCAGCCTGTCGGCCCAGTTCGAGCACACGGTCGGCGTCACCAAGGACGGGGTGGAGATCTTCACCCTGTCCCCCGCCGGCCACACCCAGCCGCCCTATTCCCTTTCGTAGTCGGGGGCGCCGTGACCGAAGCGCCGGACGCGACGGACCCGGTTCCCACCTACACCGGCCATCGCGACCGGTTGCGGCAGCGCTTCCTGACCGCCGGCGCCGGCGCGCTCGCCGACTACGAGATCCTCGAGCTGCTGCTGTTCGCGGCGATCCCGCGGCGCGACACCAAGCCCCTGGCCAAGCAGCTGATCGCCACCTTCGGCAGCCTGGGCGCGGTGCTGGCGGCGACGCCGACGCAGCTGGCCCAGCGCGGCGGCCTGAGCGACATCAGCGTCGCCCTGCTGAAGGTGGTGCAGGCCGCGGCCGAGCGGCTGCTGAAGGAGCAGGTGACCGACCGCCCCGTCCTCGGCTCCTGGCAGGCGCTGCTGGACTATCTCGGCGTCGCCATGAAGTTCGGCGGCACCGAGCAGGTGCGGATCCTCTATCTCGACCGCAAGAACGCGCTTTTGGCCGACGACGCCTCGGCCCAGGGCACGGTCGACCAGGCGCCGGTCTATCCGCGCGAGGTGGCGCGGCGGGCGCTGGAGCTCGGCGCCAGCGCGCTGATTTTAGTCCACAACCATCCTACTTGGATCGGATTGATCACGTTCGATCACGCTAAAACCCATTGAGACACTTCACTTTTCTGCCTTGAAGAGTTCCGTCGCGCTGCGGCAAACTGGGGGCGGTAATTAGGGGATCGGACGGCATTCCGACCCCAGTCCGCGAACGTCAACCGCCCTCAACGACTCGGGAGCTTTCGATGGGCAGCCTCACCGACGGTGCGATCCGGCGCGCGATCAAGGACGTCGAGTCGACCGGCAAGCAGAAGTCCCTCCCTGATGGCGAGGGCCGCGGCGTCGGCCGCCTGGTGCTCGTCCTCCGGCGCATGCCGAAGCGGGTGCTCGCCGAATGGATGGCCCAGCAGTGGCGCGACGGCAGGCGGATCAAAGCCAAGCTCGGCGACTATCCGTCCATGTCGCTGGCTGAGGCCCGTGAGGTGTTCAAGCGGGACTACGCCGGCCCCATCCAGAAGGGCCGGAGCATCAAGATCGCCACCGACACCCGCCCCGGCACGGTCGCCGATCTATTCGAAGCTTATGCTGCCGCGCTGAAGGAGGCCGGGAAGCCCTCCTGGAAGGAGACCGAGAAGGGGCTCAACAAGGTCGCTGATTTGCTCGGCCGGCACCGCCCGGCCCGCGAGATCGAGCCGGACGAGGTGACCGAAGTGCTGCGGCCGATCTTCGAGCGCGGCGTCCGGTCCATGGCCGACCACGTCCGCAGCTACATCCGGGCCGCCTACAGCTGGGGCATGAAGTCCGAGCACGACTACCGGAATGCCTCTCCTCGCCGGTTCCGGCTGG
>NZ_JASATH010000208.1:0-13813 GCF_038440215.1 Inquilinus sp. OTU3971
CCCCCCCCCCCCCCCCCCCCCCCCCCCGCCCCCCCCGCCCCTCCCTCTCCCCGAGGAGAGGGGTTTTCACCTCTCCTCGGGGAGAGGTCGGAAATCCGCAGGATTTCCGGGTGAGGGGGTGGCTCCGGCCCCTCCGTCAGGCGTCTTCCCTACCCCGGCAGCGGCCCCGCGTCGTGGCCGCCATGTCCGTCATGGTGGTGGTCGTCGCCGGCCGAGGACACCTCGACCTCGCGGAAGCGCACCCGGTTCTGCCGCGCCACGGTGGCCCGGCGCAGCTCGTCCAGCCGGGTCTCCGGCATGGCGATCGGGCCGATCAGGATGTTCGGGGCCGACTGGTCGCGCGTGGTCAGCCCGATCGTGCCCAGCCCCAGCACCAGCCACTGCAGCGGCCGCGACAGCGCGAAGTCGCGCACCCGGAACAGCTCGACCTCCTCGCGCTTCCGCACCAGGAGGCCGGAGCGGATGATCAGCCGCTCGCTGGTCAGCTCGTAGCTGGTCAGCCAGCGCCAGGCGGTCCAGACGACGGCCAGGATGATCGGCGCCGCGGCCGGCACCGGCCCGCCGACCATGCCGAGCAGCACCGCCAGCACGATCGCCAGCACCCAGACGTAAAACGACGCGCGCAGCGCGGTGCGGATCTTCCAGATCACGGTCTCGCCGGCGGGCCCCGCCGCGGCGTCCTGGGTGGTGTCGGCCATCATCGGTCCCCCTTGGCTGATGCCGGAGCGAAGGGTACGGTCGAACCGAGCGCCCGTCCATGGCGGTTCTGGGCGGAGGAGTCACAGCCATGAGCTGGCAGCCGACCCGCGATCCCGTCACCGGCGAGACGCCCTGCCCCTTGATCGAGACGGTGGTGATCCCGCGCACCGCCGATATCGGCGGCTTCGAGGTGCGGCGCGCCGTGCCGTCGATGCAGAAGCGCTCGGTCGGCCCCTTCGTCTTCGTCGACGAGTTCGGCCCGACCCTGTTCGGCGCCGGCGACGGCATCGACGTGCCGCCGCACCCGCATATCGGCCTGGCCACCGTGACCTATCTCTTCGCTGGCGAGCAGACCCATCGCGACAGCCTGGGCACCCGCCAGGTGATCCGCCCCGGCGACGTCAACTGGATGACCGCCGGCCGCGGCATCGCCCATTCCGAGCGCACGCCACCCGCCCTGCGCGCCACCGGGTCGACCCTGTTCGGGGTGCAGACCTGGGTGGCCCTGCCCGCCCCGTACGAGGAGGTGGCGCCCAGCTTCGCCCATCACGGCATCGACGACCTGCCGGTGATCGAGGATGCCGGCAAGAGCGTGCGGCTGATCGTCGGCTCGGCCTATGGCGCGCGCTCGCCGGTCACGACGTTCTCGGAGACGCTGTATCTCGACGCGGCGCTGCAGGCCGGGGCGGCGCTTCCGCTGCCGGCGGAGCATGAGGAGCGGGCGGTCTATGTCGTCTCCGGCCGGGTCCGGATCGGCGGCGACGACTTCCCGCCGCGGCGCCTGCTGGTGCTGCGGCCCGGCGAAAGGGTCGAGGTCGAAGCGGTGGAGGAGACCCGGCTGCTGGTATTCGGCGGCGAGCCGCTCGACGGCCCGCGCAAGCTGTGGTGGAACTTCGTCGCCCGCAGCCGCGAGCGCATCGAGCAGGCCAAGGAAGACTGGCGCGAGGGCCGCTTCGGCACGATCCCGGACGAAACGGAGAGGCTGCCGCTGCCGGAAAGGTGAAGTACCAACATTCCGACGCCGTGCCGACGGCACCAAGTTGGGTTCGCCACGCGAACCCAACCTACGGCCGAGACGAATCCTTCGCCAGATGCTCCACCAGCCGCCTCGCATGCGCCGGCAGGGCGTCGAGGGACCGGACGCAGATCGACAGCCGGCGCAGCGCCCAGGGGTCGGACAGCGGCACGGTCCGGATCGCCATGCTGCGGCGGCAGCGCCGGGCCGCGGTCTCCGGCACCACCGCCAGGCCGACGCCCTGCTCCACCATCCGGCACACCGAATCGAAGCCGCCGAGCCGGACCCGCAGCGTGAGCGGCCGCCCGGCCCGGGCGGCGTGGCGGGCGAGATGGTCCTGCAGCGCGCTGCCGGGGCTGAGGCCGACGAAATCCTCGTCCAGCACCTCGGCGAAGGCGATGCGGCGCCGGGCTGCCAGCGGATGGCCGCGCGGCACCGCCAGCACCAGCCGGTCGATCCGGAACGGGATGCGCTCCAACTCGGCCGCGCCCCCGCCAGCCATGTCCGCGACGATGCCGAGATCGGCCAGGCCGGCGGCCACCGCCTCGACGATGACGTGGCTCGGCCGCTCCTCCAGGTCGATGTCGATGCGGGGATGGGCGGCGAGCCATTCGGCCAGGGGTTCGGGCAGGAACTCGGTCACTGCCGCGGTGTTGCCGAGGATGCGGACATGGCCCTTGAGGCCGCGGGCATAGTCGCCGAGCTCGCCGCGCATCCGCTCCATCTGCTGCAGCACCAGCCGGGCGTGGTGCAGCACCGCCTCGCCCGCCGGGGTCGGCGCCACGCCGCGCCGGCCGCGTTGCAGCAGCGCCGTGCCGGCCGCTGCCTCCATGCCGCGGATGCGGGCGCTGGCCGAGGCCAGGGCCAGGGCGGCCCGCTCGGCGCCGGCGGTGATGCTGCCGGCCTCGGCGACATGCAGGAACAGGCGCAGATCGGTCAGGTCGAAACGCATCGGCAGGCCCTCCGGCCGGCTCAGCCTTCGTCCTGGCCGAAGGCTGGCTCTGTCCCTCCCACATTGTCGCCGAAACGTGACCCGGGCAAGCTCCGGCCATGACCGACCCGCTGCTGCTCCTCGTCGCCCTCACCTTCCTGCTCGCCGGCTTCGTCAAGGGCGTGGTCGGGCTCGGCCTGCCGACGGTGGCGATGGGACTGCTCGGCCTGGCCATGGCGCCGGCCCAGGCGGCGGCGCTGCTGGTGGTGCCGTCGCTGGTGACCAATCTCTGGCAGCTCTTCGCCGGGCCGCGCTTCGGCGGGCTGCTGCGCCGGCTGTGGCCGATGATGGCCGGGATCTGCCTCGGCACCTGGGCCGGGGCCGGGCAGCTGACCGGCCCCGGCGCCGAGCGCGCGACCGTCGCCCTCGGCCTCGCCCTGGTGCTCTATGCCGCGATCGGCCTGGCCGGGCCGCGCTTCTCCGTCCCGACCAAGGCCGAGCGCTGGTGGTCGGCCCCGGTCGGCGCCGCCACCGGCCTGGTCACCGCCGCCACCGGGGTCTTCGTCATCCCGGCGGTGCCGTTCCTGCAGGCGCTGGGGCTGGAGAAGGAGGACCTGGTGCAGGCGCTGGGCCTGTCCTTCACCGTCTCGACCCTGGCCCTGGCCGCCGGGCTGGCACGGGACGGCGCCTTTCCGCTGGCCGCCGCCGGCAGTTCGCTGCTGGCGCTGGCCCCGGCGCTGCTGGGCATGGCCGCCGGGCAATGGCTGCGCCTGCGGGTGCGGCCGGAGGTGTTCCGGCGCTGGTTCTTCCTCGGGCTGCTGCTGCTCGGCCTCGACCTGGCGCTGCGGCCGCTGCTGTGATCGGCCCCTACTCCTTGGCGACGCAGCCGTCGCCGGCATAGGCGTAGCTGGCGACGCGGTTGGCGGCGTCGAAGTAGAAGGTGGTCAGGCAGCGCCGGTCGACCGCATAGGGCGGCACATACTGGTCGACATAGACCGTCCGCGTCTCGGTGTAGCGGCGCTTGTCGCCGTCATCGTCGCGATAGGTGCCGCGCACGAAGGCGGTCTGCGGCCGGCTGGTGATGTAGCCGCCGCCGGTCTGCACCCAGGACAGGTTGAACTGGGCATAGCGCCGCCCGTCCTCGGTCCGGCCCTCATAGATCGGCGGGCCGTAGCGCACGATCAGCTGGTCCTTCGGCTGGCCTTTCAGCTGGTCCAGCCCCTTGCGGAACCCGGCCTCGGTGGCGCAGGCGGCGAGCAGCGCGGCGCCGGCCAGGAGCATCTTCAAGGTGCGGAAGCGCGCGGTCATTCTGGTCTCTGCAGTCGGTGTCGGCCCATCGCACCACCCCGGCATGGCAGGACGGTGCCAAAGGCGCCCGGGGTCACAACGGCAAATTGTCGTGCTTCTTCCAGGGGTTCTCCAGCGTCTTGCCGGCCAGCATCGCCAGCGCCTTGCAGATCCGCCGGCGGGTGTTGTGCGGCATGATCACGTCGTCGACATAGCCGCGCGCCGCGGCGACGAAGGGGTTGGCGAATTTCTCGCGGTACTCCTCGGTCCGCGCCGCGATCTTCTCGGCGTCGCCGAGATCGGCGCGGAAGATGATCTCGACCGCGCCCTTCGGGCCCATCACAGCGATCTCGGCCGTCGGCCAGGCGTAGTTGACGTCGCCGCGCAGATGCTTGGACGCCATGACGTCATAGGCCCCGCCATAGGCCTTGCGGGTGATCACCGTGACCTTCGGCACCGTCGCCTCGGCATAGGCGAACAACAGCTTGGCGCCGTGCTTGATGATGCCGCCATATTCCTGGCTGGTGCCGGGCAGGAAGCCGGGCACGTCGACGAAGGTGACGATCGGGATGTTGAAGGCGTCGCAGAAGCGGACGAAGCGCGCCGCCTTGCGGCTGGAATCGATGTCCAGGCAGCCGGCCAGCACCATCGGCTGGTTGGCGACGATGCCGACGGTGCGGCCCTGCATCCGCGCCAGGCCGATGATGATGTTGCCGGCGAAGGCCGGCTGCAGCTCGAAGAAATCGCCCTCGTCCACCACCTTCCCGATCAGCTCCTTCATGTCGTAGGGCTTGTTCGGGTTGGCCGGGATCAGGGTGTCGAGCGACATCTCCGGCCGGTCGGCCGGGTCCCCGGTCGGGCGGATCGGCGCCGGGGCGCGGTTCGAGGACGGCAGGAAGCCGACGAAGTCGCGCAGCCGCAGCAGCGCCTCGACATCGTCCTCGAAAGCCAGGTCGGCGACGCCGGATCTGGTGGTGTGGGTGACGGCGCCGCCGAGATCCTCGGCCGTCACCACCTCATGCGTCACCGTCTTCACCACGTCCGGGCCGGTGACGAACATGTAGGAGCTGTCCTTCACCATGAAGATGAAGTCGGTCATCGCCGGGGAATAGACCGCGCCGCCGGCGCAAGGGCCCATGATCAGCGAGATCTGCGGCACCACGCCCGAGGCCAGGACGTTGCGCTGGAACACCTCGGCATAGCCGCCGAGCGAGGCCACGCCCTCCTGGATCCGGGCGCCCCCCGAATCGTTCAGGCCGATCACCGGCGCGCCGACCTTCATCGCCTGGTCCATGACCTTGCAGATCTTCTCGGCATGCGCCTCGGACAGCGAGCCGCCGAACACCGTGAAGTCCTGGCTGAAGACGAAGACCAGCTTGCCGTCGACCGTGCCGAAGCCGGTGACCACGCCGTCGCCCGGCACCTTCTGCTCGGCCATGCCGAAATCCGGCGAGCGGTGCTCGACGAACATGTCCCATTCCTCGAAGGAGCCGGGGTCGAGGAAGACGTCGAGCCGCTCGCGCGCCGTCAGCTTGCCCTTGGCATGCTGGGCCTCGATGCGCTTGTTGCCGCCGCCGAGGCGCGCCGCCGCGCGCTTCTTCTCGAGCACCTCAAGGATCTCGCGCATTCTCCCCCCGCGGATATCCGCAACGCGTCATCCGCCTGCAATAGCACGAGGCGGAGGGCTGGGCGAGATCAGGGCTTGTCAGCCGCTAGGCCTTGGGTCCTGATATCGTCTGACATTCCCGCGAGGACCAGCCATGAAGATCGACCCGATGATCGCCGGCTTCGCCGACGAGCTGACCGAATGGCGTCGGGATATCCACGCCCATCCCGAGCTGGGCTTCGAGGAGCACCGCACCAGCGCCCTGGTGGCGGAGCGGCTGCGCGCCTTTGGCTGCGAAGTGGCGACCGGGATCGGGCAGACCGGCGTGGTCGGCACGCTGCGGGTCGGCAACAACCCGCGGGCCATCGCGCTGCGCGCCGACATGGACGCGCTGCCGATGCAGGAGGCGAACGGCTTCGGCCACCGGTCGCAGAACGCCGGCGCCATGCATGCCTGCGGCCATGACGGCCACACCACCATGCTGCTGGGCGCGGCGCGCTACCTGGCCGCCACCCGGAACTTCGACGGCACGGTGCACTTCATCTTCCAACCGGCCGAGGAGGGCCGCGGCGGGGCACAGGCGATGATCGCCGACGGGCTGTTCGACCAGTTCCCCTGCGAGGCGGTGTTCGGCATGCACAACTTCCACACGCTGGACGCCGGCCGGGTCATGGTCCGCCCCGGCCCGACGATGTCCGGCGGCGGCATCTTCGACATCGAAATCGCCGGCCGCGGTGCCCACGGCGCGCTGCCGGAGACGGGAGTCGACCCGGTGCTGATCGCGGCCCATGTGGTGACCGCGTTGCAGAGCGTGGTCGCCCGCAACGTCGCCGCCCTCGATTCCGCCGTGGTCAGCGTCACCCAGATCCATGCCGGCGACGCCTACAATGTGATCCCCGACACCGCCGTGCTGCGCGGCACCTTCCGCGCGCTGCGGATGGAGGTGCTGGAGGCGCTGAAGGCGCGGATCGAGGCGATCGCCCGCGACGTCGCCGCCGCCTTCGGCGGCCGGGCCGAGCCGAAGGTACAGATCAAGGTCATCCCGGTGATCAACGATGCCGCCGAGACGGCCTGGGTCGCCGAGGCCGCCGCGGACGCGCTGGGCGCCGACGCGGTCGACGGCAACGGCGCCATCGTCATGGCGTCGGAGGATTTCGCCTACATGCTGGCGGAGAAGCCTGGCGCCTTCCTGTTCATCGGCAATGGCCGCGGCAGCGTGCCGGTGCACAACCCGCATTACGACTTCAACGACGAGATCCTGCCGGTCGGCGCCACGCTGTGGTCGCGGCTGGTGGAGACCCGGCTGAAGCAGGCGGGGTGAGCATCACCGGCCGTCGCCGCCGGTGTCGCCATGCGAGGCGCGGATCCGCAGGATCTGCACCTCGGTCGGCAGCTCGATCAGGAACTCCGCGTCCCGGTCCAGATGGTGGATGCGGGTCGGGTCGCCGCCGGTGAAGCTCGCCATCGCCTCGACGCTCTCCCAGTAGGAGATGGTGACGAACTCGGTCTCGTCGCCGCGATCCTCGCGCAGGCACTGGACGCCCATGGCCTTCTCGATCAGAGGCTTGATCCCGACCTCGTAATTATAGGCCTCGTATTCGTCGGCCCGTGCCCGCACAGTGCGGCCGCGCCAGATCCGGGCGATCGCAGGTCGCCTGGCTTCGCTGGTCATCGTGTCGCTCCTCGCTTGCCGTGCGCCTCAGCCCTTCAGATAGGTCGCGCGGCCGGAGCCTCCAGTCAGCCCGCCGCCAGCGCGACCAGCCGGGCCGCCGCCTGCAGCTCGGCCCGCAGCGCCGCGCGCCGGGCCGTGGCCTCGGCATCCTCGCCCCAGCGCTCGATCTGGAAGCTGGCGTCGAGCTCGGCCAGCTCGAAGGCTTCGTCGGCGTCGATCCGGCCGGCCAGCAGGGCCAGGCCGAGCACCAGCGATCCGGTCAGCGCCGTCGCCTGGTGCAGCGCCGTCAGCCGCCAGTCGTCCTGCGCCGCCACCGCCGCGCGCAGCGCCGCCAGGCTGGCATCCGGCTGCGCCTGGTGAAGGATGCCGGAGGTCACGGCCAGCGGCGCGTCATGCGCGGTCATCGCCCAGTCGAGCAGCGGCTGCCAGGCGGCCGCCTGCCGCTCGACCAGCGCCGCCGGCGCCTCGGCCCGGTAGCACAGCAGGTCGGTGCCGCCATAGGGGGCGATGGTGTCGATGATCAGCGCCCGATTCGGCGCCACCTTGTCGATCGCCGTCGCCGCCAGCTGCATCAGCGGCATGGCGGACGGCACCACGGTGTCGGCCTGCGCCTCCCACTCCGCCGCCACCGCCTCGGCCAAGGCGCGGCTGGGCAGGACGAGATCGGCCTTGGCCGGGCTCTTGATCGGCTTGCCGTCGAGGACGACGCCGAACCCGTCGCCGGCCGGCACCACACCCACAGTCTTGTAGAAGCGCTTCATCATACCGGCCCTCTCTCCGCCCGCGCCGATATCGGCAATCGCGGCCGCAGATGCAACCCGGATCGGAGACACCTTCCGTCGGAGCGGCCGGAATGCTACCGCGGTGCCACGATGCAGCTCGACCTGACCAACACCTCGATCATCCTCGCCGCCGCCCTGGCGGTGGTCGCGGCCATGCTGGTGATGGACCGTCGCCGCCCGCCGCCGGGCGAGGTGCGGCTGTTCCCGGTGATCCCGGTGATGATGGTGGCGGCGCTGGTCGTGATCCTGATGCTGGCGCATCTGGTCTCGCTGCTCACCGGCCACCCGTTCCAGGGCCGCGGCGGGTTCTGATCCGCCGCGGCCCCGGGACACGGCTACTGCCCGTTCCAGGGCGTCAGCGCCTCGATCTTCAGCTTGCGCTGCTCCGCCGCCGGCAGCTTGTAGTCGCTCTTGTACGGCGCCGATTCGAAGGAGCCGTAGGTTGGGTTGGCGATCGCGATCCAGTCGCGGCCCCAATGGTCCTTGGCCGCCTTGAACGCCGTCTGCCGCTCCGCCAGCGTGCCTTTGTAGGCGTCGCTGAAATCGCCGAAATTGTCGCCGACCAGCAGCAGGATCCGGTAGTCCTTGGCGATCACGGCACGGCGCGTGCCCTTGGCCGAGCCCCAGTCCGACTGCTCCTTGGCGCTGAGGAAGGTGTCGACATTGTCGCCCATCGGGAAGCCGAGCGCCTTCATGTGCTCGACCGTCGGCCCCTCCTCCTCCTTGGTGCGGTTGGTGACGTAGAACACCTTCACGCCCTTGGAGGCGGCGTATTGGGTGAACTCGACCGCGCCGGGAATCGCGGTGTCGATCTTGGCATTGACGTATTGCGTCCAGGTCTTCGGGTTGAAGCCCAAGCCCTCGACCACGTTGCGGGCCTGGTAGGGCGAGGTGTTCAGGAGCGTGTCGTCGACGTCCAGCACCACCGCCGGCGGGAAAGCCTTGAAGTCGCCGGTCTGCTCCGCCGGCGCCGCGGTGCGGGACGGGTCGGCCAGCGCCTCGTCCAGCCGGATGCGGGCCAGCGCATAGGCGCCGATCGCATTGGCCTGCGCCTCGACCGAGGTCTGGTCCCACAGCACCGCGTTGAGATTGTCGTCCGGGCCAGGCCCCTGCTGCGCCTGGGCCGCTCCCGCCGCCACCATCATCGCCAGGGCCGAAGCCCATCCATACCGCATCATTCGAAGCCTCCATTTGTTACAATTTCGTGACAGTATTTGAGCAGGCCCGGACCGCGCGCGGCAACCCCCGTTCAGGCCGCGTATCGCGCACCGCCGTGCCGTGTTAGGAGTGCGGAGCGCGACGAAGGGGAGGACCGATGTACACGCTCTACGCCCAGCCCGGCACCGGCTCGACGCTCAGCGAGATCATGCTGACCCTCGCCGGCGTGCCCTACGCGATCAAGTCGGTCGACATCTTCGACAACCCGGCCGATCGCGAGATGCTGCAGCGCCTGAACCCGCTGACCCAGGTGCCGGTGCTGGTCCTGCCCGACGGCACGGTGATGACCGAGAGCGGCGCGATCACCCTGCATCTCGCCGACGTCGCCCCCGACGCCGGCCTGGCCCCGCCGGCCGGCCACCCGGACCGCCCCGCCTTCCTGCGCCGTCTGGTGTTCATCGTCGCCGCGCTGTACCCGACCTGGGCCTATGGCGACGATCCCGGCCGCTGGGTCACCGGCGACCAGGCCAAGGCCGAGCTGCGCAATTCGACCGACGAGCACCGCAAGCTGCTGTGGCAGCAGATGGAGGCGGCGGCGGGCAGCCCCTGGTTCCTCGGCGACACCCGCTCCGCCATCGACGTCTATGTCGCAGTGATGAACCGTTGGCGGCCGCGCAGCGAGTGGTTCGCCGCCGAATGCCCGAAGCTGTCGGCGATCGCCGGGCGGCTGCGCGCCGAGCCGGGCCTGGCCGAGGTGTGGCAACGAAACGAAGGCTGAACCGTTCCTGACCCGATCCCGACCTGACCAGCGAGGGCCATGACGTGAAGAAGCTGATCAACAATCCGCGCCATGTCCTGCGCGAGATGCTGGAAGGGTTCGTCGACCTGCATTCCGGCCTGGCCCTGCTGGAGGAGGAGGCCGTGGTGGTCCGCGCCGACCTGCCGGTGCCGGCCTCGCGCCCGATCGCGCTGTTGTCCGGCGGCGGCAGCGGGCACGAGCCGGCCCATGCCGGCTATGTCGGCCCCGGCATGCTGGCCGGCGCCGTCGCCGGCGACGTCTTCACCTCGCCCAGCGTCGACGCCGTGCTGGCCGGCATCCGCGCCGCCGCCGGGCCCTTGGGCGCGGTGCTGGTGGTCAAGAACTACACCGGCGACCGGCTGAATTTCGGCCTCGCCGCCGAGCTGGCGCAGGACGAGGGCATCCCGGTCGAGATCGTGGTGGTGGCCGACGACGTGGCGCTGCGCGACACGGTCGAGCCGGCGCGCCGCCGCGGCATCGCCGGCACCGTGCTGATCCACAAGCTGGCCGGCGCCGCGATCGCCGCCGGCAGGACGCTGACGGAGGTCGCCGCCCTCGCCCGCGCCGCCGCCGCCGATCTCGGCACCATGGGCGTGGCGCTGGGCGCCTGCACCGTGCCGACCGCCGGCAAGCCCGGCTTCACCCTGGGCGACAGCGAGATCGAGCTGGGCCTGGGCATCCATGGCGAGGCCGGGGTGCGGCGCGGGCCGCTGCAGCCGGCCGACGAGCTGGTGGCCGAGATGCTGCAGGCGATCGTGTCCGACCGCGGCCTCGCCCCCGGCGACCGGGTGGCGCTGCTGGTCAACGGCCTGGGCGCCACGCCGCCGATGGAGCTGTCGATCGTCGCCCGCGCCGCCCTGACCGATCTGGCGGTGCGGGGCATCGCGGTGGACCGGGCCTGGGCCGGCAACTTCCTGACCGCGCTGGACATGCCCGGCTGCTCGCTGAGCCTGCTGAAGCTGGACGACGAGCGGATCGCGCTCTTGGACGCGCCGGCGCAGGCCCCGGCCTGGCCGGGCGGCGGCCGGATCGGGCCGAAGCGGCGGATCCACGCGCCGGAGCCGGCGCCGGCGGCCCGGGACGACACCCCTCCATCGCCGCTCGCCCCGGCGCTGCAGGAGGCCGGCCGCGTGGTGGCCGACGCGCTGGTCAAGGCCGAGCCGCATCTGACCGACCTCGATTCCCGCGCCGGCGACGGCGATCTCGGCGCCAGCATGGTGCGGGCGGCGGAGGCGATCCACGCTTTGCCCGACGCCGCCTGGGCCGACCCGTCGCGGGCGCTGGCCGCGGTCGGCGACGCGCTGCGCCGGGCGATCGGCGGCAGCTCCGGCCCGTTCTACGCCACCGCCCTGCTGCGCGCGTCGCGGCGGCTGGCGGGTGAGGCGGTGCCCGCGCCGGCCGCCTGGGCCGAGGCCTTCACGGTCGCGGCCCAGGCGATCGCCGAGCTGGGTGGCGCCAAGCCGGGCGACCGGACCATGCTGGACGCGCTGCACCCGGCGACCGAGGCGTTCGCGGCCGCGGTCGCCAGCGGCAAGTCGCCGGCCGAGGCCTGGGGCGTCTGCGTCGCCGCGGCGGCCGCCGGCACCGACGCCACGGCGCGGATGCTGCCGCGGCTGGGCCGGGCCAGCTATCTCGGCGAACGCGCCATCGGCGTCCCCGACGCCGGCGCCGCCGCGGTCCTGGTCTGGCTGCAGGCGCTGAAGGCTGTGGTGCGATAGGGGCCGGCTCTATCCCCCCTCACCCTCCCACACGCTTCGCGTGCGGGTCCCTCCCTCTCCCCGAGGAGAGGGTTTGTTCACCTCTCCCCGGGGAGAGGTCGAAATCGCGTCGGCGATTTCGGGTGAGGGGGTGGCTCCGGCCCCGTGTTTCTCTCATCAACGCGGAGCCAATCCCCCCGCCTTCTCGATGAACGCGGCGATCTCGGCCACGCCAACGCCGCCGCGGACCCGGGCGAAGACAAAGGGACGGTCGCCGCGCATCTTGCGGGAATCCCGGTCCATCACCTCGAGCGAGGCGCCGACCAGCGGCGCCAGGTCGGTCTTGTTGATCACCAAGAGGTCCGACCGGGTGATCCCCGGGCCGCCCTTGCGCGGGATCTTGTCGCCGGCCGAAACGTCGATGACGTAGATGGTGAGGTCCGCCAGCTCCGGGCTGAAAGTGGCGGCCAGGTTGTCGCCGCCGGATTCGATCAGCACCAGGTCGAGGCCCGGGAAGCGGCGCCGCATCTCCGCCACCGCCGCCAGGTTGATCGAGGCGTCCTCGCGGATCGCGGTGTGCGGGCAGCCGCCGGTCTCCACCCCCAAAATGCGGTCGGAGGACAGCGACCCGGCGCGGTTCAGGAACTCCGCATCCTCCTTGGTGTAGATGTCGTTGGTGATGGCCGCGATGTCGTAGCGGTCGCGGAAGGCCTTGCAGAGCGCGTCCATCAGCGCCGTCTTGCCGGAGCCGACGGGGCCGCCAATGCCGACGCGCAAAGGTCCGTTCTGGGTCATGTGCGGAACAACCTCGTATACTGGGTCTCGTGCTGCATCGATGCGATGTCGGCGGCGACGGCTAGGCCGCCGCATTGGCTGAAGGGATCGCCGTCCGGCAGGGAAGCGGCCCGGGCCGCCGCCTCCGCCACCGCCGGCATCAGCGCGGCGATGGCGCGCTGGCCGTCGGTCTGGCCCAGCGGCACCAGGCGCTGCGCCGCCGACACCAGATTGGCGGCAACGGCGTGCAGGAAGGCGGTCAGCGACGGGGCCAGGGCGATGCCGTGGCCGGCGGCACAGGCGGCGACCGCGACCGGATAGGCGACGGTCTCGCCCACGCGGGCGGCCAGCAGCTCCAGCCCTGGCTCCGGCCAGGCGGCACGGGAGATGGTCAGGAAGGCGGTGCCCTGGGCCATCGTCTCGACCTGCCGCTCGCGCGAGGCGGTCAGCGCTGCGGCGAGGTCGGCGACCTCGGCCAGCCGGTCGTCATCGCCGGAGATGGCGGCGCGGTGGGCGTGGACGAACAGGACGGCGTCGTTCCAGCCGGCGCCGTTCGCCAGCGCATCCTCGATCCAGGCGATCAGGCCCGGCCGGTCGATGACCCAGCCGGCCTCGTTCGCCCATTCCAGGCCGCTGGAATGGCTGAAGGCGCCAACCGGGTAGGATGGCGACAGCCAGGCCATCAGCCGGTACAGCGCCGCGTCAGCCATGGGCCGCTCAACCATGGGAATGCCCGTGTACGGCGCCATGGCCATAGGCGCCGCCCTCCGGATCGAAGGGCGCCTCGATGGCTGTGACCGTGCCGCCCAGGCCGCGCACCATCTCCTCGATCACATGATCGGTGCGGATGCGCAGCGCGTCGGGCAGCAGCTGGGTCGGCAGATGCCGGTTGCCGAGATGCCAGGCGATGCGGATCAGCTCCGCCTGGCTGCCGGCCCGGATCTCGACCAGTTGCTCCGGCGCCGCCGCGACCAAGACCAGGCTTTCGTCCTCGCCCTTGAGCGCGTCGCCGTCGCGCAGATGCACCGCCTCGGACAGGTCGAGCAGCACCACCGTCCCGGCCTCGCCATACAGCACGATGCGGCGGCGGTGGCGGGACTCGTAGTCCAGGACGACGCGGTCGGAGGCTTGGGCCGGATTGAACCCCCCGGCCGGGACGACGGCGGTGAAGCGCTTCATGGCCGGCCTCCCGTTCGGCTGCGGCACTTCCTTTTTTGCCCCCCCTCCCCCCGCGGGAGGGGGGTAGGGGTAGGGGGTTCTGTCGGCCCACGCCGGCGGCCGACCACCGCAAGTCTCTGCCGAGAGACCTTCGTCTTCGCGCGCGGACACGCGCAGACCCCTCCCCCTGCCCCCCCCCCCCGGGGGGGGGGGGGGGCAAAAATGGGGGGGCCCC
>NZ_JASATH010000209.1:0-13805 GCF_038440215.1 Inquilinus sp. OTU3971
AATCCTTTAGAAATCGAAGTTTGCTCTACGCAGCGTCCGGCGCTCAAGCTATCGAACCATCGCCGCCTGCTTCAGTGCGGCCGGGAAACCGCGTGTAGACGTTCTGGGCTTGTCGGGCATCCACCCTCCGATCGCCCATGTCACCCTAATTCTTCTGTCTCAGTCCAGGGGTGCAGTCCACTCGTGTCACCCGTTCCCCTGTCTCAGCTCCGGGGCACTACACACTCGAGCGGCCGGTCGTGAGTCCGCCGCGTCCATGCCGCCTCGGTTCACCGCCCGCCGGTCCCCAGGTCGTCGGAATGCCCGGCCTTCACGCGAGGCCATTGGACGATGGGACGGTCACCGACGCGATAGAAGTGCTCGCCCTCCCACCGCGGCCAGCCGGCCGGCGAGTCCTCCCACGGCTCCTGCCGCCCATAGACCGTGAGATCGAGCAGGGCGTAGCTGTTGCCCATCACCTCGACGCCGCGCTGCGTTGTCCAGTAGGTCTCGAACACATCGGATCCCTGCCGCAGGTAGCAGACGATGTGCATCATGCCCACCCGGCGCCCGACCAGCAGCGTCTCGAGCGAGCCCCGGTCGGCCGCGTACCAGGGCATCTCCCAGCCCATGAAGTCGCGGTACCGGGCGCTCTCCTCGTACGGGCCCTGGCAGATCGTGGCGTAGGTCACGTCGCGGGATTGCAGGAAGGACAGCTCGCGGACCTGCGATGTGTAGAGGGTGCAGCCCTCGCACTGCTCCGCCGCCGAGCGGCCGGCGTGCCACATGAAGTAGTAGGCGATGAGGATCCGGCGTCCCTCGAACGCATCCAGCAGCGTCACCGGACCATGGTCGCCGATCAGCGGCGTGGTGCCATCCACCTCGACCATGGGCAGTCGCCGGCGGGCGGCCGCAAGGGCATCGCCTTCTCTCGTATAAGCCTTCTCTCGAACCCGCAAGGCGTCCAGCTCTGCCTCGAAGGTGCTGCGATCGACGATCCTCGGCGCGGCAGGGTGCTCTCACCTGGCGTCTTTCATCATCTCGCTCTCCCATTCGTCACCTGGCAGCTCGGGCAGAAGGAGTTAGCGCCGGACGTCGAGACGGTAAGAGTGACAAGTGTGGCGGGATTCGATGCGGCCTCTCGCTGCCGCCGCTCAGACCGCTCGAACTTCGGCAAGCCGCTTGATGGCGTAAGCATCGTCCCAGCAGACGGCGGCCTCCCATGCGGCCGACGCTTGCGCGGCGATGTCATGCGCGGCGCCGTCGAGACCGGCGGCGTTGTGGGGCAGCACCAGGTCAAGGTCGGGCACGTCGACATGCGACTCGTCCCAGTCGATCAGCGCGACCCGATTCGCGGTCATGCGGACATTGCCAGGGTTGTTGGGGTTGCCGTGGACGACGCATGTCCGACGTCCGATGAGCCGCGCCCACGCCGCCCGGCATCGGGCAACGCCCTCGGGCGGCATCGCGGCGAGGTCGACCTTCGTTCCGGTCTCGGCGTGCAGGAGGTCGGTCGACGATCGCCAGCCCGGGCGCTGCGGCCAGCCCTGCGTCAACCGATGCAGCCGGCGGAGCGTATCGGCCACGCGACGCCAGTCGGCCGCCGTCTCGGGCGGCCCGCCCTCCACATATGTCATCACCACCAAGCCGTCCGCGAACAGCCGGCCGTCCGTCGTCGGGATCGGCACCGGCACGGCCAGACCTTCACGGTCGAGGTGTTGGAGGATCCCGGTCTCCCACGCAAGATCAGCGTCGCTCCTGGCACCGAGACGACCGACCGCGAGGCGCCCCTGGATGCGCACGCTCCACACGTCGTTGGCAACTCCGCCAGCGAGCGGCTCGATGCGAGCCACATCGTCACCCCACTGCGCGAGCGCCTCCCATCCCCCTGCCGACATCTTCGACCAACCCGATTGCAGACTTCGGCGACAGTACAATAATTTCCCAGCTCCGCGATGGCGTTGGTGCCGTCCTGCTCTGCCGCCATCATAAGTGCACCTGTCATCGAGCGTTGTCAGGCCGGTTTTGACGACCAGCCCCCCTCCCCGCCCCCCTCGCGCGAGGGGGACTTATGTTCTTGCGATCGGATTGCCTCACTGCGGAGGCAGCCGTAACTCGGCGGCCATCTTCGGCGAACCGGAAATTCGGTGACAGTGCATTATTTGGTGCGCTGATGGAAATTCGGTGACAGTGCACTTTAAAATTGCAGTCCAAGTCCAGGGGTCCAGCCCAACAGGTGGCCTAACTGGATGCCACCCCATGGCATTTCTTATAGGCGAGGCCGGATCCGCATGGACACTGTTCCGTCACGTCGTCGGGAGCTCTCACAACGTCTAGGCGCTTCAGTTCATTTATTTGACCGCCTATCGAGAGAGTTATTGCTTCGATTGCCTCCAAGAGACGTTTCTCGGTTAGATTGCGAGCTGGTTTCCCTGGATACCTCCCATTCTCATCTAATTTCAAGCCGTTCTGTAGAACAAATTGAGAATAGAGCCTCGCAATCACAGACCGAGCGTGGCAGCTATGGATGAACGCATATGTCAGATTTCGCAGATCGTGTTGAAGATAACACCAATCAGATGGGATGCATGGCCAAAACTCCAAATTGATCGGAATAGATTCGTCTTCCGAGAATGTAGAATGCCCATGTTCGTTCGATCCATAAGGATCGTTTGTCACATCGATGAGTTCTCCAGAGGGAGACTTCCAAACAGCGTGGTGCATGGCTTCTGTGTATAGTCTCGGCCACCAATTTAGCAACCAGCCGTTAACTTTGGATCCGCCATGTTGGTTGACGTGTTTCTCCACATTCCAGTAGCAGCTGCCGCTTGAATATCCGCCGGGTCGAGCAATTTTTTGTAGCTTTCCTGAAAATCTCGATTCAAACATTCCATCTTCTAACTGATTTATAGGAAGGGGATAAACTCTGGGACTGACTAGTTGGACCTGTCCGTTGGCAAGCATATTTTCTGCACTCCTAGAAATTGGTCAAAGAATTAAACGAGGAATGAACCATGTCTCAACTTAGCGCTGCAACCTTGCGCAGCCGGCGCAAATGAGGTTTGCGGCTGAGCGACGGCACAATACCACGCCTTAGGAAATCCGAAATCCCCAGTGCCTTTCGCGGCTCGATGGCTGGCCTATGCTCTCCCCTGCCGACGCTTCGCCCCTGCCCTCACGGACAGCAACGCACGGCTCGGGGCCGATGTGGATCGCGCTACTCCTTCATCGCAGTGGACTTGCACCACCTACTCCTTGCCGGTCTCCAGGCGCACCCGTCACCGAAATACCCGGCCTCACGGATCTTGAACAAGTGAAGTCGGATCGGAGGCGCGGCCAGGTGCGCCGCGCCTCCGACCCAATCGTTTAACTGATTCGGCTAAGTGTTGGATTTGAGGTACGAACTCTTCTCCGCAGGAAGTACGCAAGCGGCGTCGATGTCTCTATCAAAGCCGATCTTGTCGGTTCCGATCCAAATAGACGATATCGGCTGAGGTTCAGGTTCAGTACTGTACACAAAGCAATCGCTTCCTTTGAAAAACATCGTATTTTTTCCTTCAAGCTCCACAACGGCGTCGAAATTATCCGTATATCCTGCAGGAAGATGAGGCATGGTGGCGGTATTTTGGAATACTTCTTTTTCCAATACATTGCTGCCAGATTTTTTAAGCATCCATTGGTTTCCGGAAAATAAATATAAGTCATCTTCCAAATATCTAACAGCACTTATATTGTCCACAAAATTCGGCGACGCGATCTGTCCATATTCAACACTCGCATTATTCATGTAACCTGCGGTGTCTTCGGTTAGATCGTATTGTATGAGCCACAGGTATCCTTCATTTCTCAGGTAAAACCATACAAATTGATCCTTAGATGGGGAGGCTACAAGGTTACGGTCAAGTCGAAATACCGGGACATCGTGGCCATTTGCTGACCAATTGTAATGAGACAATCCTGTCCAATCGTTTCCAATTTGTCGAGGATATCCATCGTCGACCTTCCTAGATGCGACATCACACTGGATGTACTGGTCTCCTTTAAAAAGGTAGAGCTTCTCCGACATCTTTTGAACTCCGCAGAAGTGCATCCGTTTCAACGGAGGAAGGCGGATATCGACCGATTGTCCGCGCCCATCCGGCACTCAGTCTGCGCACACGAGCCGTAATGTGACTAGTGTCCTGAGAGATCGGCGCGCAATCCTCATCCAAATGCCAGTGGATCGCGATGCCAGTGGATCGTGCCTGAGCGAATCCACTGGCGGCTCATGCTTGCGGGCTGATCGCCGCATCGATCGCCCCGGCGCCGCGATCCGACCGCTCAGCTCTTCTTCGGCGCCGGGCATGCCCTGGGCGCGAGCGTCGGTGATCACAGGTTCGCCGCGCCCGGACTCGGTAGAGCATCAGCTTGGAATCGGCTTGGTCGTGCGCCATCCCGATATCTTCGCTGAACAGGCCACGTCGGTGCTTCATGCGGCCAGCTCCGGCCGGAGCGCATCGAGCAGATCGCGATTGCTTATGCCGCGGTCGGGGAGCTGGACGGGTCTCGACGGCATCCGGTCGCAATCGGGATAGGTTGGAGCGGACCCCACTGATGAGACAGAAGAATTAGGGCGGCAGCGGCCGGGGCGAGCCGCGCCGCGACTTCATTCGGGAGAACGTGCTGAGGGTCACAACCTGGACATGTGACCGCGCGCTCTGCCGCCTCCCGTAACCCGACAGCCCGCTTCGGCGAACCGGCTGTCGGGGCCTTCGCGGGCCCGAACGGGAGATCCGGATCGTGATCAAGCGCTTTCCTTCCCTGCCGGCCCTGGCCGGCGCCCTGTCGCTGCTTGCAGTCGCCGCCGGGCTGGCGGTCACCCAGTCCTCGGCCGAGGAGGCGCGGCTGGTGCCGCCGCCGGCGGTCGACGAGGTTCCGGGCGCGGCGCCGGAGACCGCGGTGCTGGCCGGCGGCTGCTTCTGGGGCGTGCAGGGCGTGTTCCAGCACGTCAAGGGCGTCACCAGCGCCGTCTCCGGCTATGCCGGCGGCGACGCGGCGACGGCGCAGTACGAGACGGTCAGCGGCGGCGGCACCGGCCACGCGGAATCGGTGAAGATCACCTACGATCCGCGCCGGATCAGCTATGGCCGCATCCTGCAGATCTACTTCTCGGTGGCGCATGACCCGACCCAGCTGAACCGCCAGGGGCCCGACAGCGGCACCCAGTACCGCTCGGCGATCTTCCCGGCGGATGCGGAGCAGGCGCGCGTGGCCAAGGCCTATGTCGAGCAATTGGACCGGGCCGGGGTGTTCGACGACCGGATCGTCACCAGGATCGAGCCGGGGCACGCCTTCACTCCGGCCGAGGACTACCACCAGGACTACATGACGCTGCACCCGACCAGCCCCTACATCGCGATCAACGACCTGCCGAAGGTCGAGGCCCTGCAGCGCCTGTTCCCGGAGGCCTACCGCGCCGACCCGGTGCTGGTCTCGGCGCAGACCAACTGAGGGCAGCGGAGCGGCGACAAATCGCCCCTGGCCAGGACGGCCGTCTTGTCCGAGCATTGGCATAACCAGGAATGCACCGGCTCAGGGCCCGTGAGAGGACCGGCCGGCGGGCAAGGGACGGATCTTCATGGGGCTGCTGAAGGCCGGCGGCATCGCGCTGGGAGTCGGGCTGCTGCTGATCGTCGGCGGCGCCGCGGGGCTGGCCGCCTATGCCTGGCGGCCGGCGATCGATCCGGTCGACCCGCCGGCGGCGGCCGGCTTCGACCCGGCGCTGGTGCAGAAGGGCGCCGAGCTGGCCGCGATCGGCAATTGCGGCACCTGCCACACCGCGCCGGGCGGCAAGCCCTTCGCCGGCGGGCTGGCGCTGCCGACGCCGTTCGGCACCGTGTACTCCACCAACATCACCCCCGACCCCGAGACCGGCATCGGCCGCTGGCCGGAGGCGGCGTTCGGCCGGGCGATGCGCGAGGGCGTCGACCGCACGGGCCGCCACCTGTACCCGGCCTTCCCCTATGACCACTTCACCCTGGTGAGCGACGCGGACAACCGGGCGCTCCATGCCTTCCTGATGACGCGCCAGCCGGTCGCGGCAAGGGCGCCGGCCAACGACCTGCCCTGGCCCCTGAACCAGCGCTTCGTGCTGGCCGGCTGGAAGCTGCTGTTCCTGCAGCCTGGCCCCTACACGCCCGACCCGGCGCATGATGCGACGTGGAACCGCGGCGCCTATCTGGCCGAAGGGCTGGCCCATTGCGGCGCCTGCCACACGCCGCGCAACCTGTTCGGCGCCGAGGAAACCGGCCGCCGCTTCGCCGGCGGCGACGCCGAGGGCTGGCATGCCGTGCCGATCGGCAGCGGGTCGACGGCGCCGGTGCCCTGGACCCGGGAGTCGCTGTTCCACTACCTGCGCGACGGCTGGCACGGGCAGCACGGCACGGCGCAGGGGCCGATGGCGCCGGTGGCCGACAGCCTGGCGGCGGTGCCGGAGGAGGATGTCCGGGCGATCGCCGCCTATGTCGCCGCGGTGATGGGGCTGCCGGATGCGGAGGCCCGCAAGCGCGGCGACGCCCTGGCGGCGGCCACCGCCAACCCGGCCGGTCCCGGCACCCGGCCGCAATCGGCCGGCAGCCAGACCATTGCCGCCGCCGTTCCGACCGAGGACCCCGGCGCCGCAATCTATGCCGGCACCTGCGCCGCCTGCCATGAGAGCGGCCGGCCCTCGCCCTTCGGCGGCCTCGACCTCCGGCTCAGCTCCGCCATCAGCGGCGACAGCCCGGCCAATCTGATCCGCATCATCCGCCACGGCGTCCCGGCGGCGAGCGGCGCCCGCGGCCCGATCATGCCGGGCTTCGCCGCCGCCCTGTCGGACCGGCAGCTCGAGACGCTGCTGGGCTATCTGCGCGGCCGCTTCAGCGACCGGCCGGGCTGGACCGGGCTGGGCGACGCCGTGCGGGCCGCCCGGGACAGCGAGGTCGCGGCCGCAGCTGCCGCAAGCCACTGAGGGAGAGGTCATGATCGAGCTCAAGGTCAACGGCCGCCGGCAGAGCATCGCCGCCGATCCCGACACGCCGCTGCTGTACGTGCTGCGCGGCGAGCTGCAGCTCAACGCCGCGAAATACGGCTGCGGCCTGGGCCAGTGCGGCTCCTGCGCCGTGCTGGTCGACGGCGAGGTCGCGTTCTCCTGTGTCGTCCCGGTGCTGCTGGCGGAGAACAAGGAGGTGACGACGCTGGAGGGGCTGGGCACCGAGGACGAGCCCGGGCCGCTGCAGCGCGCCTTCATCGCCGAGCAGGCGGCGCAGTGCGGCTACTGCATCCCGGGCACGATGATGCGGGCCCACGCCCTGCTGCGGAAGACCCTGACCCCGTCGGACGCCCAGATCCGCCAGGCCCTGCAGCCGCATCTCTGCCGCTGCGGCACCCATATGCGGATCCTGCGGGCGATCCGCCGCGCCGCGCAGGAAATGCGGAGCGCCTCGGCCGAGCCGCAGGGCACGGCGCCGCGGGAGGCGGTGCTGTGAGCGCCGGCCTGTCCCGCCGCTGCGTGCTGCAGGGCGCCGGCGGCCTGGTGGTCAGCTTCGCCCTCGCCCCCGCCGGCCTGGCCCAGCAGGCGGCCGAGACGCCGCAGCTGGGCGGTGCCCTGCCCGGCAGCCTGGAGGATGCCCCCTTCCTCGATTCCTGGATCCGGGTCGATCCGAAGGGCGCGGTCACCGTCTTCACCGGCAAGGCCGAGCTGGGCCAGGGCATCGCCACCGCGCTGCAGCAGATCGCGGCGGAGGAGCTGGGCCTGTCCTTCGAGACGCCGACCATCGTCACCGCCGACACCGGCCGCACCGCCAATGAGGGCTACACCGCCGGCAGCCATTCGATGCAGGACAGCGGCACCGCGATCCGCAACGCCGCGGCCCAGGTCCGCGAGATCCTGCTGGCCGAGGCGGCGCGGCAGATGGGCATCCCGGCCGGCCAGCTGCGGCTCGAGGCCGGCAATGTGCTGGCGCCGGACGGCAACCGCCGCTCCTACGGCGCCCTGGCCGCCGGCTTGTCGCTGCACGTCCAGGCGCAGCCGGAGTCGAAGCTGACCGACCCCGCCGCCTTCCGGGTGATGGGCCAGCCGGTGCCGCGGATCGACATCCCGGCCAAGGTGACCGGCGGCGAGGCCTATGTGCAGGACCTGCGCCTGCCCGGCATGCTGCATGGCCGGATCGTGCGGCCGCCCAGCACCGGTGCCCGGCTGACCGCACTGGACATGGGCGCCGTCGAAGCCCTGCCCGGCGTGGTCAAGGTGGTGCGCGACGGCAACTTCCTGGCGGTGGTGGCGGAGCAGGAGTTCCAGGCGGTCAAGGCGATGCGGCTGCTGGCCGCCGCGGCGCAGTGGCAGGAGGAGGCGAATCTGCCGGACCAGTCCCGGCTGCCGGAGGTACTGCTGGCGCTGCCGGCCAAGGACTTCACCATCCTCGAGCGATACGGCGCTACGCCGTCCACCCCCGGCCGAACCCTGGAGGCCCGCTATTCCCGGCCCTATCTGCTGCACGGGTCGATCGGCCCGTCCTGCGCCGTGGCGCAGCAGGACCGGGACGGGCTGCTGACGGTCTGGACCCACACCCAGGGCGTCTATCCCGACCGCAAGGCGATCGCCGAGATGCTGGGCCGGCCACCCGAGCAGGTGCGCTGCATCCATGTCCAGGGCTCCGGCTGCTACGGCCACAACGGCGCCGACGACGCCGCGGCCGATGCCGCCCTGCTGGCCACAGCATTGCCCGGCCGCCCGGTGCGGGTGCAATGGATGCGCGAGCAGGAGCACGCCTGGGAGCCCTATGGCCCGGCGATGGTGGCCCAGGCCCGGGCCACGCTGGACGAGGCCGGCCGCATCGCCGACTGGGATTACGGGGTGTGGAGCAACACCCATTCGATGCGCCCGGGCCCGGCCGGCAGCCTGCTGGCCGCCCGGCACCTGGCGAAGCCCTTCCCGGTGCCGCCGCCCAGGCCGCTGCCGCAGCCGGAGGGTGGCGGCGACCGCAACGCCATCCCGCTCTACACCCTGCCCAGCGCCCGGGTGGTGCATCACTTCCTGCCGGACATGCCGCTGCGCATCTCCGCCCTGCGCTCGCTCGGTGCGCAGATGAACGTGTTCGCGATCGAGAGCTTCATGGACGAGCTGGCGCTGGCCGCCGGGGCCGACCCGGTCGAGTTCCGGCTGAAGCATCTGGACGACCCGCGCGGCCGCGACGTCGTTGCCGCCGCGGCCGAGGCCTTCGGCTGGAACCAGGGGCGCCCGGCCGCCCCCGGGCATGGCCGCGGCTTCGCCTTCGCCCGCTACAAGAACCTGGCCGCCTATTGCGCCGTGGCGGTCGAGGTGGCGGTCGAACGCGAGACCGGCGCGGTCCGGGTGCCGCGGGTGGTCGCCGCGGTCGACACCGGCCAGGTGGTCAATCCCGACGGGGTGCGCAACCAGATCGAGGGCGCCGTGCTGCAGTCGATGAGCTGGACCCTGTATGAGAGCGTCGGCTTCGACCAGGGCCGGATCACCTCGGTCGACTGGTCGACCTATCCGATCCTGCGCTTCGACGCGGTGCCGGACAGTGTCGAGATCCGCATCATCGACCGGCCGGGCACGCCCTTCCTGGGCTGCGGCGAGACCGGCCAGGGCCCGGCCAGCGCCGCCCTGGCCAACGGCATCGCCGACGCCACCGGCCAAAGGCTGCGCGACCTGCCGCTGACCGCCGCCAAGGTCAAGTCCGCCATCGGGGTGTGAGGCTTCCATGCCACACCCCTTCCCTTTGCCGCCGCGAGCGGGGAACGGCCGCGCGCTCCGCATTGTTTGTGAGTCCGAACTGCGAAAACAGGTACGGAGATCGCAATGCTGAAGCCAGCCATGATCATTCTCGCCGCGGCGCTGTCGCTGGCAGCCTGCGGCCGCGACCCCGGCACGCGGGCTCTGTCGGGCGGCGCGCTCGGCGCAGGACTCGGCGCCGGCACGGCCGCGATCACCGGCGGCAATGTCGGGACCGGCGCGATCATCGGCGGTGTCGGCGGCGCCGCTATCGGCGGCCTGACGAACTGCCACGCCGTCGGACGCTGCTGATCCCCCGGGATCGGCGCTAAACCGGATCGGGCCTGCGGAGAATACGTCTCCGCAGGCCCGATCCTGTTTTGGCGAGCGGCCTGGAGTCCGTCAGGGCGTGCCGAGCAGCTTGCGCGCGGCCTCGACCTTGGCCATGCCCCCGGTCTCGTCGCCGTTCTGCGCCAGTTGGCGGGCCTCCTGCAGATGCGCGGCGAACTGCTCCTGCGGCGATGCCTCGCCGGCGCCTTTGAGCGCCTCCCGCTGATGCTCGCTCGAGGCGGCGTCAGGGGCGCTGCCGGTGCTCGGCATGGTGCCGGCGGTGCCTTCCTGCGCACCCTGCATCGTCTGGGTTTGATGGGGCGTGGCCGCGGGCTGCCCGCTCTGTGACTCCGCCTGCTTGAACTGGGCATCGAGCTGGTCGATGTCCTGGCCGCAATCGGCCAAAGCCGGCGGGCTCAGCGCCAGGAATCCCGCCGCGGAGACGATCACGATCCAGTTCATGGTGTTTCCTCCTGTGGGGCTCGTTGTCTCCAGATCAACGGCACCACGGGATCGTTCGTCCCATATCCGGCGGGTTGGACCTTGGGCCAAACCGTTGGTGCCGCGCTACCGTCGGACCTTCGCCGTCAACCCGGCGAGCCGGTCGGCGGGAACGGCCGCGTCGAAGGCCGCCATCCGGAGAGCTTCGCGCTCATACGCTTCATCCGGCGCTTCGCTCGAACCGGCCAGGATGACGGTGTAGCTCGTCACCAGGACACCGGTCTCGTCGAACACGTCGACGACCCGTTCGGGCATGGCGGCCTCCCGGGGCCGGCCTCCGTCAGCGCGGCAACGGACCCGTCCAGTACGGGCTGATGCCGTAATAGTCGTGGATGTCCTGCTCGTATTCGCGATTCCAGCGCGGCGGGGCGTCCTCGGCATAGACCGGGGCCCCTTCGAGCTGCTCGCGCGACAGGTTCACGACGTAGCCGCCCTTGTCGGTGTCGTAGTCCAGCGCCGACCAGGGCAGCGGGTGATACTTCTCGCCGAGGCCGAGGAAGCCACCGAAGGACATCACGGCATAGGCGACATGCCCGGACAGCTTGTCGAGCATCACGTCGTGAATCTCGCCGAGGCGTTCGCCCGCGGCGTTGTAGACATTGGTGCCGGCGACTTTGTCGCCGGAGATCAGCGTGGTCGTCTCCTCACGATGTTCCATGGCCGCCTCCCACGTTTCGATACACGTATAACGGGAAGAGACGGCCACTCGGTTCCTATCAAGATTGTGCGATTTTCGGGCGTGCGCGATCATCTTCGGAGCGGTTGTCGCCCCGCCGAAGCTCACTCCGGCTGGAAATCCAGCGCCACGCCGTTGATGCAATAGCGCAGCCCGCTGGGCGGCGGCCCGTCCTCGAAGACATGGCCGAGATGGCTGCCGCAGGTGGCGCAATGCACCTCGACGCGGGTCATGCCCCAGCTGCGGTCGACGGTGGTCTCGACCGCATCCGGCACCGGGTCGTTGAAGCTGGGCCAGCCCGTGCCGCTCTCGAACTTCAATTTCGATTCGAACAGCTTGCTGCCGCAGCCGGCGCAGCAGAAGGCGCCCGGCCGGTGCTCGCTCAGCAGGCTGCAGCTTCCCGGCCGCTCTGTGCCATGCTGCCGCATCACCTGGTACTGCTCGGGCGTCAGGATCCGGCGCCATTCGGCATCGCTGCGGGTCACGGGATAGGGTTCGGGCATGCTCGATCTCCTGGGCCGGTCCGGGGAGGCGCCGGCGCCCCGACCCTGATATAGGTGGCGACGCCATTCGAGGATAGGGAGGGCGGCATGGACGGACGGGATTTCGCCGGGCGGCGGGTGCTGGTGACCGGCGCCGGCAAGGGCATCGGCCGGGCGACGGCCGTCATGCTGCACCGGCGCGGCGCCGAGGTGATCGCCGCCACCCGCAGCCCCGAAGACCTGGCGACCCTGGCGCAGGAGACCGGCTGCCGCACCATCGCCGTCGACCTGGGCGACGCCGAGGCGACGCGGCGGGCGGCGACCGAGGCGCTGCCGGTCGACGCCCTGGTGAACTGCGCCGGCACCACCACGCTGGAATCCTTCCTCGACACCTCGGTCGAGAATTTCGATGCGATCATGGCGGTGAACGCCCGGGCGCCGATGATCGTGGCCCAGGTGGTGGCGCGCGACCTGATCCGGCGCGGGCAGAAGGGCGCCATCGTCAACGTGTCGAGCGTGTCGTCGATGATCGGCCTGCCCGACCACACCGCCTATTGCGCCTCGAAGGGCGCGCTCGACGAGATCACCCGGGTGATGGCGGTGGAGCTGGGGCCGCACGGCATCCGCACCAACAGCGTCAACCCGGTGGTGACGCTGACGCCGATGGCGGTGAAGGCATGGAGCGACCCGGCCAAGTCCGGCCCGATGCTGGGCCGCATCCCGCTCGGCCGCTTCGCCCAGCCGGAAGAGGTCGCCGAGGTGATCCTGTACCTGCTCGGCGACGCCTCGGCGATGATGAACGGCGCCATCGTCCCCGTGGATGGCGGGTTTCTGGCGACCTGACCGGTCAGGGCGCCGCGCGGCACACCGCTTCGACATTGTGGCCGTCGGGGTCGAGCAGGAAGGCGCCGTAATAGTCGGGATGATAGTGCGGCCGCAGCCCGGGCGCGCCGTTGTCGCGGCCGCCCGCTGCCAGCCCCGCCGCGTGGAAGCGGTCGACGGCATCCCGTTCCGGCGCGGCGAAGGCGACATGGGTGCCGGTGACGGCGCCGTCGTGCAGGCCGATCCAGAAGAACGCCCTTCGGCCGGCGCCATAGCCCGCGAAGCTTTCGCCATCGGCATAGAGCCGGGTGATGCCGAGCGGCGCCAGAAGCGTGTCGTAGAAGGCCTTCGACCGCTCGAGGTCGCTGACCCGGATGGTGACGTGATCCAGCATGGATGCCTCCCTTGCCCCGAGTCCCTATCCTACAGCCCCCACAGCCCCGGCTCGAAACGCCAGGCGGCGACTCCGATTCCGGCGGCCGGGACGGCCAGCGCCGCAGCCGCGCCCTCGATCGACGGCAGGTCGTGCAGGTGCCAGTCGGCGCCGGCGAGGTCCGGCGGCAGGACGGGGCGGCTGGTCCGCTCGGCCGGGTTTGCGCTGACGGTGAAGCCGGTGAAGTCGAAGGAGAAGCCGCGGCCGATGCCCTTGGACAGCGCCTCCTTGCGGGTCCAGATCGCGAAGAAGGCGGCTGTCAGCGCCGGGCCGGACAGGGGGGCCAGGGCCGCCCGCTCCGCCACGGAATAGGCGATGCCGGCGACATCGAGCGGCGGCGGATGCCGCACCGCCTCGACATCGACCCCGACCTCGATGCCGCGGGCCAGCGCCACCACGGCCCAGGGGCCGCTGTGCGAGAGGTTGAAGCGCAGGTCGCCCTCCGCCAGCTCGGGCTTGCCCCAGGAGTTCTGGCGGAAGCACAGCCGGTCCGCCGGCGTATCGAGCGTGCGGCCGAGCAGCAGCCGCAGCGCCGCATGGGCGGCGACATAGCGGGCCCGCAGCAGGTCGGTGCGGAACCGGTCGGCGCGCTGCCGCTCCTCCGCCGACAGCACGGCCAGTCCGGCCGCCGGATCGCGCTCGGTCCTGAGCCGCCAGACCTGCACCTGTCCCGGCGGCAGGTCGGGGAAGCCCGACGGCATGGCCCAGGTGTCGGACATCGCCCCTCCTTGCCCCTTCACCCTCCCCGAGGAGCTACGACATTCACACATCGCCTCTTTTGAGTCCCCCCTCCCCTCGCGGGAGGGGGGTAGGGGGAGGGGGTTTTCT
>NZ_JASATH010000210.1:0-13798 GCF_038440215.1 Inquilinus sp. OTU3971
GGGGGGGGGGCGGCCGGGGGGGGGGGGGGGGGGGGGGGGCGGCGGTGGCGCTGCCGGCGACTACGCAGCCGCCAGGGCCGTCTCCAGCACGTCCAGGCCCTCATCGACGATGGCGTCGCTGGCGGTCAGCGGCACCAGGATGCGGACGACATTGGCGTTGACGCCGCAGGACAGCAGCACCAGGCCGTTCTCATAGGCCTTCTGGGTCACCTTCTTTGTGGCGTCGGCATCCGGGTCGTAGGCACCGCGCGACTTGACGATCTCGAAGGCGACCATGCCGCCCAGGCCGCGGATGCCGGCGATTGGCAGCAGGTCGTTGCGCCGCGACAGCGTCTCCAGCCGCGCCTTGATCCGGGCGCCGATGGCGTTAGAGCGCTCCAGCAGCTTCTCCTCCTTGAACACCTCCAGCACCGCCAGCGCCGCGGCGCAGGCCAGTGGGTTGCCGGCATAGGTGCCGCCCAGCCCGCCCGGATCGGCGGCGTCCATGATCGGCGCCCGGCCGATCACGCCGGACAGCGGGAAGCCGCCGGCCAGGCTCTTGGCGACGCAGATCAGGTCGGCCTCGACGTCGAAATGCTCCATCGCGAACATCTTGCCGGTGCGGCCGAAGCCGGTCTGCACCTCGTCGGCGATCAGCACGATGCCGTGCTCGTCGCAGACCCGGCGCAGGGCGCGCATCAGCTCGGCCGGGACCTCGTAGAAGCCGCCTTCGCCCTGCACCGGCTCGATGATGATGGCGGCGACGCGCGGCGGGTCGACATCGGCCTTGAACAGGAAGCTCAGCGCCTTCAGCGAATCCTCGACGGTGACGCCGTGCTGGGCGACCGGGAAGGGCAGGTGCCAGACCTCGGGCAGCACCGGGCCCAGGCCCTTCTTGTACGGCACCACCTTGCCGGTCATGGCCGAGGCCATCACGGTGCGGCCGTGGAAGGCGCCGGTGAACGAGATCACGCCGCTGCGGCCGGTGGCGGCGCGGGCGATCTTGACCGCATTCTCGGTCGCCTCGGCGCCGGTGGTGAAGAACACCGATTTCAGCGGGCCGCTGATCGGCGCCAGCGCGTTCAGCTTCTCGGCCAGCTCGATATAGGGCTCGTACATCAGCACCTGGAAGCAGGTGTGGGTGAAGTTCGCCATCTGCTCCTGGACGGCGGCGATCACCTTCGGATGGCAATGGCCGGTATTGACCACCGCGATGCCGCCGGCGAAGTCGACATAGCGCTTGCCCTCGACGTCCCAGATCTCGGCGTTCAGGGCGCGGGCGGCGGAGATCGGCGTGGCGTGCCCGACCCCGCGGACGACGGCGGCGTTGCGGCGCTGGAACAGCTCGGCATTGGTGGTCATGAACATCCCCTCGGGTCAGGCTATGGCAAGAAGGTCGGTGCGGCAGTCCCGTTGCACAATCGCCTAGTTTGAACGCGTCTGGTGCATTCTATGCACCACTGCCGTTCGGTGTCGCGAACAGATCACGCAGCCAGTCCCGCAGCACGGCCAGGCCGGGCTCGTCCCAGCGCGCCGCCTCGGACAGGAAATAGTAGCCGCCGAGGCGGATGTCGGACGGCACCATCTCGACCAGCAGGCCTGCGGCCAGGTCCTCGCCGGCCAGCACGGCATTGGCCAAGGCGACGCCCTGGCCCAGCCGCGCCGCCTCGATCGCCAGATGGGCATGCCACAGCCGCGGGCCGCGCAGGGGCGGCAGCTCGGTCACGCCGGCGCGGCGCAGCCAGCGCTCCCACTGCTCGGTCGATTCCTCATGGATCAGCGGCACCCGCAGCAGGTCGGCCGGCGCCGCGACATCGGCATGGCGGGCGCGGAAGGCGGCGCTGGCCACCGGGAAGACGCGCGGGCTGGACAACAGCTCGGCCCGCACCCCGTCGCGCGGCGCCGCCGCCTCCAGATAGATGATCTCGGCATCGGCCTCGTCGCGCGAGAAATCGGGCCGGGCCAGGGTCGGCAGCAGGGTGATCTCGTGCTCCGGCAGCAGCGCCTCCAGCTCCGGCAGCTTCGGCAGCACCCGGCGCGAGGCGACGCCGGGGGCGCACCAGATGGTGAGGGTGCGGCGGCGCGGCGCCGCCAGCTCGGCGGTGGCGCGCTCGATCAGGTCCAGCGCCTGGGCGATCTGGGCCAGGTAGCGCTGCCCCTCCGGCGTCAGCGCCAGTCCGCGCCCGGCCGGCCGCAGCAGCCGGGCGCCGAGCCGCTGCTCCAGGTTGCGGACATGGCGCGACACCACGGTGTGGCTGACCGCCAGCTCCTCCCCCGCGGCGCGGACGCTGCCGAGGCGGCCGACGGCCTCGAAGGCGCGGAGCGCGATCAGCGGGGGCAGGCGTCGGGCCATGGCGGTCTCGGGTCGGGGCCGGGTTTGGAGGCGGGCGAGGCGGACCCTAGCACGGCGGCGGCGCGGCCGGGCGCCCAGCCGATATATGAATTTTTTCACGAATCCGCAGAATCTGCATTGCCGAGTGGGCCGGAGCCGAGATTAAGCTGGCATGAGCGCGGAAAGGCCGGGAGACACGGGCCGCGGCGCGCCGATTTGAAGGGGGAGAGGATTTCATGCCGGCATTTTGGGGAACGGCGGCTGCCGACAGGATCGTCGGCAGCGCCGCGGCGGATCAGATCTATGGCCTCGATGGCGACGACGCCCTCTATGGCGGGGGCGGCGATGATCTGCTTGCGGGCGGCAAGGGCAGTGACGGCATGGCCGGCAGCAAGGGCAATGACATCTACGAGGTCGGCGCTGCCGGCGACCTGGTGGCGGAGCTGCAGGGCGAAGGCATCGACGGTGTCCGGGCCTGGACCAGCTATTGGCTGACCGCGCATGTCGAGAGCCTGACCCTGGAGGGCACCTCGAATATCGACGGCGTCGGCAACGCGCTGGGCAACAGGATCGACGGCAATGCCGGAGCCAACATGCTGTATGGCGGCGCCGGGGACGATGTTCTTTCCGGTGGGGCTGGAGATGACAGGCTCTCCGGAGGCGATGGCGTCGACCAGCTCTATGGCGGGGACGGAAACGATCTCCTCGAAGGTGGCGCCAGCGACGATCTCATGGCCGGAGGGAAGGGCGACGACCGCTACTCCGTTGGTGCCGCCGGGGATCGAGTGCAGGAGCTGGCAGGCGAAGGCGTCGACGAGGTGACGGCCTGGGTCAGCTATCGGCTGACCGCCAATGTCGAGAACCTGATCCTGGCCGGTACGTCTGACATCGACGGCGTCGGCAACGCGCTGGGCAACAGAGTCACCGGCAATGCCGGCGCCAACAAGCTGTATGGCGATGCCGGCAATGACCTGGTTTCCGGCGCGGCCGGCGACGATAGGCTCTATGGCCAGGACGGAGCCGACCAGCTTTATGGCGGGGACGGGGCCGACTATCTCGACGGCGGTGCCGGCGGCGACCTGCTGGTCGGGGGGAAGGGCGACGACGTCTACGAGGTCGATGCGGCCGGCGACCGGGTGATGGAACTGCAGGCCGAGGGCGTCGACGGCGTCCGGGCCTGGATCAGCTATTGGCTGACCGCGAATGTGGAAAATCTGACCCTGGTCGGCCCGGGCGATCTCGACGGCGTCGGCAACGCGCTCGACAACAGGATCACCGGCAATACTGGCGCCAACATGCTCTATGGCGGCGTCGGGAACGACGTCCTCTCCGGCGGCGCCGGCAACGACAGGCTCTCCGGCATCGACGGCGCCGACTGGCTCTATGGCGGGGACGGAAGCGATCTTCTTGAGGGCGGTGCCGGCGACGACCTCATGGCCGGAGGGAAGGGCGACGACCGCTATTCCATAGGCGCGGCCGGTGATCGGGTGCAGGAACTGGCGGACGAAGGTATCGACGAGGTTACGGCCTGGGTCAGCCACCGGCTGGCCGACAATGTCGAGAACCTGATCCTGGACGGCGTATCGGATATCGATGGCGTGGGAAACCATCTCGACAATCGCATTACCGGCAATGCCGGAGACAACGTGCTGGATGGCGGTGGAAGGGGACGCGACGTGCTGGCCGGTGGCCGGGGCGACGACATCTATTACATCGACCCCTACCTTAGCGATTTGACCGTCACGATCGTGGAACAGGCCGGAGAGGGCATCGATGAGATACGTGTGCGGACGGAGAGCGCCCTCATCGAACTTCGCGAAAACATCGAAAACGTGAGGCTGCTCGGGAGTGGTGTCGCGGATGCCTACGGCAATGACCTGAACAACAGCATGGTTGGCGGTATCGGTAAGAATCTGTTGAATGGCGAGGCCGGCGACGACCTCTTGATGGGAGGTGCCGGCGACGACAATTTGACTGGAGGGCTCGGCAAAGATCGGCTTTATGGCGGATCCGGTAATGATTTGCTCAACATAGGAGAGTTTGCTGACCCTGATTCCGGAAAGGATGTAGCGATCGGCGAGATCTATGATGGCGGTGATGGTATAGATGTGCTCCACAACTTCGACAGAACTGATCTATCAAAGACAATTTTTTTGAACATAGAGAATCTGGAAATTGAGGCTGAGATATTCTCGACGAAGCTTTCTATATCGCAGATTGAATCATTTTCAAATATAACTGCGACCTTTATAGAGATTGCGGATGGTGGATCTGTCAATTTTGACAATACTAACATGAAGATATATGGAGTAATATTGTCAGATTTTGGGAATACGCTAATTTTGGATTCTAAGTATGCGGATTTGCAGGTTTTTTGTGGTTCCGGAGACGATACTGTTATTGGGTCGAGCGCTGTAGATTTTAACGGACTTGAAGGAAATGATAATATAGCAGGTGGAGATGGCTATAATAATATAGTTGGTGATCTTGGAGACGATATCCTTCGCGGCGGCGGAGGGGGCGATGTTCTTCGTGGGGACGGCGGAGCCGATCAGCTCGAAGGCGGGGCTGGCGGAGACAGTTTCGTGTTCTACGCGGGATATTCAGACGTCGATACGATCATGGATTTCAGCTCGTTGCAGGGTGACAAACTGGCCCTTGCCGATAGGGAGCACGGCATTTTCAGTTATCTCGGAGCGACATCGTTCACGGCCAGCGGCAACAGCGAGGCGCGTTTCGCCGGCGGGCAGGTGTTGGTCGATATGGATGGCAACGGCACAGCGGACATCACCATCAAGATGACCGGAATCACCAGTGCTTCGCAGCTACACGCCTCCGATTTCGCGTTCTATTGAGGCCGGTCGGAGCGGACGATGCGGTTCAAAAGGGCATGCGCGCATCGCTGGGCCGAAACGCGGTCTGGTGCCCGCAGGATAACGGGAGGATTTCATGCCTGTATTTTGGGGAACGGCAGCTGCCGACAGGATCCTCGGCAGCGCTGCGGCGGACCAGATCTATGGCCAGGCTGGCGACGATACGCTCTATGGCGCGGCCGGGAACGACTGGCTGAACGGGGGGCTGGGCAGCGACCTTATGGTCGGAGGGCTCGGCGACGATGTCTACTATGTCGCCACGGCCGGCGATGGGGTGGTGGAGCGCGCGGGCGAAGGCACCGACTCGGTGTTGGCCTGGGTCAGCTACCAGCTCGCCGCCAATGTCGAGCATCTGACGCTGTCCGGGACGGCCGATCTGTCCGGCGCCGGCAACGCCTTGAACAACACCATCCTCGGCAATGTCGGGAACAACGTGCTCAATGGCGGCGCCGGGAGCGACACGCTGGTCGGGGGCAAGGGCAACGACGTCTATGACGTCGATTCGGCCGGCGACCGGGTCCAGGAGGCGGCGAATGAGGGCTATGACCGGGTGCGGGCCTCAGTCAGCTTCGCGCTCGGCGCCAATCTCGAGGAGTTGAACCTGACCGGCACGGCCGCCATCAACGGCACCGGCAACGCGCTCGCCAACACGATCGTCGGCAATACCGGAAACAACGTGCTCAACGGCGCCGCCGGAGACGATGTGCTGATCGGAGGCAAGGGCGACGACATCTATCTCGTCGGCGCGGCCGGCGACCGGGTGGTGGAGCAGGAGGGCGAGGGCGCCGACCAGGTATTGGCCTGGGCCAGCCATCAGCTCTCCGCCGATGTCGAGACTTTGATCCTGCAAGGCGCGGCCGCTATCAATGGCACCGGCAACGCGCTGGCCAACACTATTGTCGGCAACGCCGGGGCCAATGTGCTGGACGGCGGGACAGGAGACGATGTGCTCGCTGGCGGCGCAGGAGATGATATCTACATCGTCGATCGCACCAATCGCTTCTCGCCGACTGAGGGGGATGTCATCTCCGAGGCTCGGGATGGTGGTATCGATCTGGTTCGGTCCTCCGTCGACCACGTGCTTGCCGCAAATGTCGAGAACCTCGCACTGACCGGCCCGGTCGCGGTCTTCGGTCAGGGCAATGCGCTTGACAACATCATCACGGGAAATGCCGCTGCCAATAAACTCGAAGGCGGTGCGGGAAACGACACTCTTTCAGGTGGCGACGGGGCGGATCAGCTCAACGGCGGTGCCGGCCGCGACCTTCTGTACGGTGGCGCCGGGAACGACACCCTTTATGTCGAGATCGCCCAGGTCGCGGCAGGCGAGGTCTATGATGGCGGTGCAGGATCGGACGGTATTGTCATCCGGAGCGGCATTATCGATCTGTTCACAGTTTCCTTGGTCGGTGTCGAGTTTCTTACCGGATCGACGACGGAGACTGTTAATATTTCATGTCAGCAAATAAATGGTCTTCAGCAAATTTCTGTCGCTACGTTAAATGTTCATGATGCTGGATCTATTGATTTGTCAGATATGGTGGCTTTTAGTGCCTTCAATTTCAATTTAAGTGACTTTGGAAATATCGTGAACTTCGGGTCCGGCTTCGTCGGACCGGCTGTGACCGGTGGGGCCGGGAACGATATGGTCATTGGCGGCAGCAGATCTTCGGGAGGAGGTGGTGATGATACGCTTATCGCCTCCGCACATAGCTCGAGCCTGAGGGGCTGGACTGGGGACGACGTGCTCATCGGCGATGTCGGCGGCGACCTGCTTTATGACGGAGCCGGCGCCGATGACGTCCGCGGTGGCGACGGCAACGACGTGTTGTTCGTGTTTGCCGGTGATACGGTCGCTGGCGATCGCTATGACGGAGGCGTCGGGCGGGACGTGTTATCGATCAGTTATGCCGTATCTGTTCCGTCTGTCGATATATCTCAGGCGCAGATTTCCAACTTTGAAAGCATTGAAGGGATCGGCGTCAAAATCTTGATGGGAGCAGACCAGCTGGATAGCCTCCATCTGGTGAATATCCTCGCTAGCAAGATCGATATAGTGTCGGGAGGTTCGATAGACCTGAGAGATTTGACGTTCGCCTATCGACTAGACATCACATTGTCTTCGGCCGGGAACACTCTCATAACGGGCGATAAGGGGCACGTCATTGTCGGGAGGGAAGGGAACGATAATGTGACGGGAGGGACTGCGGGGGATTCCTTATCCGGTGGCGCCGGTGATGATGTCCTCGATGGGGGATCGGCTCGGGACGTCCTGGACGGCGGATTGAACAACGACAGGCTCCTGGGCGGCGCGGGCGACGACATTCTGATCGGAAACAATGGAGATGACATCCTCATCGGCGGTATCGGGACCGACACATTGATCGGCGGAGCAGGCCAGGATCGTTTTATCATTTCCGCCATCATCGATGGTCCTGATCTCGTGACAGACTTCAGTTCAGCGCAAGGCGATAAGCTGGCGTTCCAGGGGCTGTTGCATGGCACCTTCAGCTATCTCGGAGCAGCGGCGTTCAGCGCAACTGGAAACAGCGAGGCGCGGTTTGCGGGCGGGGTGCTGGTTGTCGACACCAACGGAAACGGCACCGCGGACATCACTCTCAGTTTGACCGGCATCACCTCCGCATCCCAGCTCCATGCTACCGACTTCATATTCTCCTGACCGTTCGCAGGCGGAGACCCTCCGGTCTCCGCCCCGCATTTCCCGAATGCTGCATTGCAGCATTCGTATGACCTAGGGCGAAGGTAAGCGCGCATCTTAGGGGCGACGTCCCGTCACCGGATTCGCCCCTCATGCCGCTGCCGCTCTTCGCCCTGGCCGTTGCCGCGTTCGGCATCGGCACCACCGAATTCGTGATCATGGGCCTGCTGCCCGATGTGGCACGGGACCTCGGCGTCTCGATCCCGGCGGCCGGCATGCTGGTCTCTGGCTACGCTCTCAGCGTCACCATCGGCGCGCCGATCGTCGCGCTGCTGACAGCGAAGCTGCCGCGCAAGACCACGCTGCTCGGGCTGATGGGCGTCTTCGTCCTCGGCAACCTCATGTGCGCGCTGGCGCCCGACTACTGGTCGCTGATGGCGGCGCGGGTGCTGACGGCGCTGTGCCACGGCGCCTTCTTCGGCATCGGCGCCGTGGTCGCCGCCGGCCTCGTGCCGCGGCACCAGCGGTCCCGCGCCATCGCGCTGATGTTCTCCGGCCTCACCCTGGCCAATGTGCTGGGCGTGCCCTTCGGCACCGCGCTCGGCCATGTCGCCGGCTGGCGCGCCACCTTCGGCGCGATCGTGCCGATCGGCATCGCCGCCGCCCTGGCCATCGCCTTCATCCTGCCGCGCGACCGCGAGGCGCCGGCCGGGAACCTGCTGTCCGAATTCTCGGTACTGCGCAAGCCGCAGGTGCTGCTGGCCATGGCGCTCAGCATCCTGTCCTCGGTCAGCCTGTTCTGCGTCTTCACCTACATCACCCCGATCCTCGAGACCGTCTCCGGCCTGACGCCGCAGGGCGTCACCACCGCGCTGCTGCTGTTCGGCGTCGGCATCACAATCGGCAACCTGTTCGGCGGCCGCCTGGCCGACTGGCGGCTGATGCCGGCGGTGATGGCCAGCTTCACCGCGCTAGCCGTGGCCTGCGCCGGCTTCGGCCTGGCCGCGCCCTTCATGGTGCCGGCCGTGGCGGCGATGGTGCTGTGGGGCGTGGTCCAGTTCAGCCTCGGCGCGCCGCTGCAGACCCGCGTGGTCGACCAGGCCCATGAGGCGCCAAACCTGGCCTCGACCCTGAACCAGGGCGCCTTCAACCTCGGCAACGCCGCCGGCGCCTGGCTCGGCGGGGCGGCGATCACCGCCGGCATGCCCTATGGCCAGATCCCCTATCTCGGCGCCGCCGTCGCCGTGATCGGCCTCGCCGTCGCGGTGCTGTCCTACACGCTGGAGAAGCGCGCCCCGGTTCTCGCCTGAGGCGTCCGTCCCGGCTTGATCGATGCTGGCACCAAGCTCAAGTTAGCTTGAAGGCACGAGCGGCACGGTGGCGGAACCATGGACGGAGTCCTGACGATCAACCAGGTGTCGCGGCGCAGCGGCGTCGCCGCCTCGGCGCTGCGCTATTACGAGGAGCGGGGGCTGATCCGGTCCGAGCGCGCCGGTTCCGGCCATCGCCGCTTCCCGCGCGCCGTGCTGCGGCGGATCGCCTTCATCGTCTTCGCCCAGCGCCTCGGCATGTCGCTGGAGGAGGTGAAGGCGGAGCTGGACACGCTGCCGACCGACCACATCCCGACCGGCGAGGACTGGTCGCGCCTGTCCGGCGGCTGGACCCAGCGGATCGATGAGCGGATCGCCGAGCTGGAGCGGCTGAAATCGGGTCTCGCCGGCTGCATCGGCTGCGGCTGCCTGTCGCTGTCGTCCTGCGGCCTGGTCAACCCGGCCGACCGCGCCGCCCGGCTCGGGCCGGGGCCGCGCGTCTGGGTCGGCAGCAGCAAGCCTCGGTCCGAGAGGCCCTAAGCCCGTTTCCAGCGCTGCAGCAGCTCGGTCACGCGGCCGAGGGCGAGGTCGGCCAGGACCGCCAGCGTGCCGACCACCAGCGCGCCCTGGATGACATAGGCCAGGTTGTTGCCGTTCAGCCCGACGATGATCGGCGTGCCCAGGGTCCGGGCGCCGACGGTCGAGGCGATCGCTGCGGTGCCGATGTTGATCGCCACCGAGGTGCGGATGCCGGCCAGGATTACCGGCGCCGCCAGCGGCAGCTCGACCGACCACAGGCGTCGGGCCGGCCCCATGCCCATGCCCTCGGCCGCGTCGCGCGCCGCCGGCGGCACCTGCTCCAGCCCGGCGATGGTGTTCTCGACGATCGGCAGCAGGCCGTAGAGCGATAGGGCGATCAGCGCCGGCCAGGCACCGAAGCCGATCAGCGGCACCGCGATCGCCAGCACCGCAACCGGCGGGAAGGTCTGGCCCATCGCCGTGACCGTCTCGACCAGGCCGCGGAACTCGGCCCCGGACCGGCGGGTGACGAAGATGCCGGCGGCGGCGCCGATGACGATCGCGATCAGGCTCGATGCCCCGACCAGCAGCACATGGGCCGCCACCAGGGCCGGGAAGCTGTCGGCCTCATAGAAGGGCCGCTCCAGCTGCGGGAACCAGGCGGCGAAGATCGGCTTGGTCAGCGGCAGTCCGAACACCAGCGCGGCGAAGCCGGCCGCCAGCCACAGCAGCGGGTCGCGCCAGGGGCGCCAGCCCGAGCGGATCGGGTCCGCGGTGGCGGGCTGGGCGACGCTCACGCCCGCACCAGATCGTCGAGATGCAGGGCGCCCAGCGGCTTGCCGTCCGCCGCCGCCACCGGGGCGCTGTCGGCATGGCGCGCCACCAGGATCGACAGCGCGGTGCGCAGCGAGGCCTCGGCCGGGATCGGCGCGCCCTCGGCCGCCTCGCCGGGCCGCACCCGGTCCGCCGCCGTCTCGGTCGCCAGCAGCTTCAGCCCGAGGTCGTCGCGGCCGATGAAATCGCGCACGAAGTCGTTGGCCGGCGCGGTCAGGATCTCGCGCGGGCTGCCCAGCTGCACCAGCCTGCCATGGTCGAGGATGGCGATCTGGGTGGCCAGGCGCAGCGCCTCGTCCATGTCGTGGGTGACGAAGACGATGGTCTTGCCGGTCTCGCGATGGATCCGCGCCATTTCGCCCTGCAGCGCGTCGCGGGTGATCGGGTCGAGCGCGCCGAAGGGCTCGTCCATCAGCAGCACCTCGGGGTCGGCCGCCAGCGCCCGGGCGACGCCGACCCGCTGCTGCTGCCCGCCCGACAGCTGGTGCGGGTATTTTTCGGCGAAGCGCGGGTCCAACTGCAGCAGCGCCAGCAGCTCGCGCACCCGGTCGTCGATCCTCGGCTGCGGCCAGCCCAGCAGGGCCGGCACCGCGGCGATGTTGCGGGCCACGGTCCAGTGCGGGAACAGGCCGATCGACTGGATAGCATAGCCCATGCGGCGGCGCAGCGTCTCGACCGGGATCGCCGCCACGTCCTCGCCGCCGACCTTGAGCGTGCCTTCGGTGTGCGGGATCAGCCGGTTGATCATGCGCAGGCTGGTCGACTTGCCGGAGCCGGAGGAGCCGATCAGGGCGCAGAAGGCGCCCTTGGGGATGCTCAGGGTCAAGTCGTCGACCGCCTTGACGCCGTCGAAGACCTTGCTGACATGCTCGAACTCGATCATACGGCTCTCCTTGCCGAAGAGGGCAGGGCGTCGACCAGGATGCGGAACAGGGCGTCGACCGCCACCGCCATCAGGATGATCGGCAGGGCGCCCAGGAGCACCAGGTCGAGGGCGTTGGCGAACAGGCCCTGGAACATCACGGCGCCGAGGCCGCCGGCGCCGATCAGCGCCGCTACCGCGGCCAGGCCGATCGCCTGGATCAGGGTGATGCGCAGGCCGGACAGGAAGACCGGCAGGGCCAGCGGCACCTCGACCTTGCGGAAGATCTGGCGTCTGGTCATGCCGATGCCGCGGGCGGCGTCGATCACCCCGGCCTCGACCTGGCCCAGCCCGGCCGCGGTGTTGCGCGCGATCGGCAGCAGCGAATAGAGGGTCAGCGCGATCACCGCCGGGGTCAGGCCGATGCCGGCGATGCCCAGCCAGGGCAAGGCGGTGGACAGGGCCGAGAGCGGCGCGATCAAGAGGCCGAACAGCGCGATCGACGGGATCGTCTGGATGATGCCGAGGATCGAGAAGATCGGCCCGCGCGCGGCGGCGGAGCGGTGCGCGGCGATGCCCAGCGGCACGCCGATCAAGAGGGTCGGCACCAGCGCCAGCCCGACCAGCAGCAGGTGGCGCAGCACCTGCGGGCCGAACACGCCGTGCTGCTGGACATATTCCTTCATCAGCGACAGCTGGTCGACCGCGCCGCCGGCGATCAGCGCCGCGACCGGCACCGCCAGCAGCAGCGCCGCGCCCAGCCGGGCAAGGGGGCCGAGCTGCAGCCGGCGCGCGCCGTCGGCCGCGGCCAGCAGCGCCGCCAGCGCCAGTACCCAGAAGCCGGCGCCGAGCGAGGTGCGGGCCGAGGGCCGGGCGCCGGCGGCCAGCAGCTCGGCCTGGACTCCGGCCAGCCAGATGAGGCCGATGGCGATGCCGATGCCGGCGACCAGCTGTACCGCGAGCGTCCAGCGCCGGGCCGGCACGAAGGCGCCGACCAGCAGCAGGACGGCCGCGGCGACCGGCAGCGCCGCCCAGGGCCCGGCCAGGTCGAGCACGCCGATCGGCTTGCCGGAGAGCAGCCGGTTCGGCGCATGGGTCAGGATCGGCAGCGCCAGCCCCCCGGCCAGCGCCACCACCCCCAGCACCAGCAGCACGCGGTTGCGGATCAGGGGCATGGTGGGTTCGCCACGAAGGACGGTCCTCGGCTGAACCAAGCCATAGAGAGCCCCCCTCCCGCAAGGGGAGGGGGGACTAAGAGAGAAGTCGCGGAAAGGGAAGGCATCGCCGCCCTACTTCACGAACCCCTTCGCCTTCAGGTACTCGGCCGCGACCGCTTGCGGGTCCTCACCGTCGACCGCGATCTTGCCGTTCAGCTCCTGCAGGGTCTTGAGGTCGAGCGAGGCGAAGACCGGGTCCAGCGCGTCCTTGATCTTCGGGTATTTGGCCAGCACGTCGGCGCGGATCGTCGCCGCCGGCTCATAGACGATCTGCGCGCCCTTGCTGTCATCCAGCACCACCAGCCCGACCGAAGAGATGGCGCCGTCGGTGCCGTAGACCATGGCGGTGTTGACGCCGGAGGTCTGCTCCGCCGCCGCGCGGATGGTGGCGGCGGTGTCGCCGCCGGCCAGGGTGACGATCTGGTCCTGGTTCAGCTTGAAGCCGTAGACCGACTGGAAGGAGGGCAGGGCCGCCGGGCTCTCGACAAATTCGGCCGAGGCCGCCAGCTTGACGTCGCCGCCGTCCTTCACCCATTTGGCGAAGTCCTCGAGCGTCTTCAGCTTGTTGGCGTCGGCCACCTCCTGCCGCACCGCCAGCGCCCAGGTGTTGTTGGCCGGGGCCGGGGTCAGCCAGACGATCTTGTTCTGGGCCTCGTCCAGCTGCTTGACCTTGTCGTAGCCCGCTTGCGCGTTCTTCCACGCCGGGTCGGTGTCGATGTTGAAGAAGAAGGCACCGTTGCCGGTGTATTCCGGATAGGCGTCGATCTCACCTGACAGGATCGCGCTGCGCACGATCTTGGTGGTGCCCAGCTGCAGCTTGTTCTCGGTCGGGATGCCGTTGGCCTCGAGCACCTGCAGGATGATGCTGCCCAGCAGGCGGCCCTCGGTGTCGATCTTGGAGCCGACGCGGACCGCATCGGCGGCCATGGCGGCGGAGGTGGTCAAGAGGCCGGCGCCGAGCGCGGCCACGGCCAGGATGCGCTTGAACGGGGATGAGGTCATGGCGCTGCCTTCTCTGTTCGGGCCGAGCGGAACGGCGGTGTTCCTTCACCGAATACCTTCGCCGGCTCGCTTGTTCCGGTTGCGGAGAGGCAGCTTAATTGACGCCTAGAAAACGTCAATTCGATAAGAAAAATCTTAAGAAATTTGTAGAAGATCGGAGCAAGAAAACCTTCCCCCAAAATGTCATGCCCGGGCTTGACCCGGGCATCCA
>NZ_JASATH010000211.1:0-13724 GCF_038440215.1 Inquilinus sp. OTU3971
CACTGATGGAAGCCCTGCTGCTCGAGATCGCGGTGGCGCTGGCGGCCGGGGAGGTCGGCGATGACCAAGATCACGGCTGACCACCTGGCCCGCGGCGCCTTCGTCTACATCCGTCAATCGACGGCCGATCAACTCCTGCACAATCCGGAGAGCCGCCGCCGGCAGTATGGGCTGGCCAATCGTGCCCGGCAGCTCGGCTGGACTACGGTCGAGGTCATCGACGATGATCTCGGCCGCTCGGGAGGTGGCATCAATCGGCCGGGCTTCGAGCGCCTGCTGGCGGCGATCTGTGACGGCCGCGTCGGTGCCGTGTTCGCGATCGAGGCCTCTCGGCTCGCGCGCAACGGCCGCGACTGGCATACACTGATCGAGTTCTGTGGGCTGGTTGGGACGGTGATCGTCGACGAGGACGGACTCTATGATCCGCGGCATCCCAACGATCGGCTGCTGCTCGGGATGAAGGGCACGATGAGCGAGCTGGAGTTGTCGCTCTTCCGCCAGCGCTCGCAGGAGGCGCTGAAGCAGAAGGCACGTCGCGGCGCACTGTTCCTCGGTGTCGCGGCCGGCTATGTGCGGGCCGGGCGCGATCGGATCGAGCAGGATCCGGACCAGCGCGTTCAGGACGCGCTCAGACTGGTCTTTGCCAAGTTCGCCGAGCTGCAAAGCGTGCGACAGGTGCACGTATGGCTGCGAGACGAGGGCATTGCGTTGCCGGTCGCTTGCCATGACGCGGCGGAGGGGCGCAGCCTCGTCTGGAAGCAGCCACTTTACAACACCGTCCACAACATTCTGACCAACCCCGTCTATGCCGGCGCCTATGCCTTTGGCCGCACGATGAGCAAGGTCAGCGTCGAGGACGGCCGCAAGCGCGTGAAGCGTGGTTTGCGGCGCCCCCTGGCCGAATGGGACGTGCTGCTCAAGGATCAGCACGAGGGCTATATCACCTGGAGCGAGTTCGAGAGGACCCAGCGTGTGATTGCCGACAATGCGACCGGCAAAGGCGCCGCGGTCAGAGGAGCGGTGCGGCGCGGAGAGCTGCTGCTGGCGGGGCTGCTGCGCTGCGGTCATTGCGGTCGCAAGCTGTATGTGAGCTATGGCGGCAAGGCAGGCCGCTATCACTGCCAAGGCGCTCTCGTGAACCACGGCACCGGGCGGTGCATCTCGTTTGGCAGCTTGCGCGCGGATGATGCCGTCGGAACGCAGGTTCTGCGAACCTTGAAGCCGCTCGGCATCGACGCCGCGGTCAAGGCGCTGCAGGCTCAGACGAGCGAGACGTCGGCCGCACAGAGGCAACGCGAGCTCGCCCTGGAGCAGGCGCGCTTTGCGGCAGCTCATGCCCGTCGGCAATATGACGCCGTCGATCCCGGCAATCGCCTGGTGGCCGGCGAGTTGGAGCGGCGCTGGAATGAGGCGTTGCAGGTCGTGCACCGGCTGGAGGGCGAGCTGGCGGCGATCGATGCGAGGAAGCCGGCGCCCTTGGGCAAGATGGAGCGGCAGCACTTGATGGAGCTCGGTGCCGATCTGGAGCTCGCCTGGTCGCATCCGGCTGCAACGGCGGCGACACGCAAGAGGATCTTGCGCGCGGCTCTGCGCGAGATCGTCGTACGCGTCGAAGACAACCATATCGAGATGCTCCTGCACTGGCAGGGCGGCGACCACACGGCGCTGACGCTGGCGCGGAATGGAGCTGGCAAGCACCGTTGGACGGTACCGGAGGATACCTTGTCGCTGATCCGCGAGTTGGCGCGCCTGATGCCCGACCAGCAAATCGCGCGGCTCCTCAATCGCGCCGGCAAGCCGACCGGGCGCGGCAACGGCTGGACCACGGCGCGGGTCCGCTCCTTCCGCCATCATCATGGCATTGCGGTCTATCGCGAGGGCGAGTGGGCCGAGCGGGGCGAGATAACGCTTGAAGCCGCGGCGCAAATCATTGATGTGAGCGTCATGACGGCGCTGCGCATGATCCGGCGCGGCATCATCAAAGGGCGCCAACTGTGCAGGGGCGCGCCGTGGGTGATCAAGGCGGTGGACGTCGGCGCGGATCGCGAACAGAACGCGTCGCAACGCTCGCTACCATCGAATCCGGCTCAGCAGAGCCTTCAATTTCAATGACATAGAAGATACGCATTATGACGCGTGGCCGCTCGGCCACAAGAAGCTCGACACCACTGCGCTCTACACCCGGGTGGCGCTGAAGACCCTCGGCGCGGTCAAGAGCCCGCTGGCCCATCTCAGGCCGCCGCCGGCCTGACCGGCCGTGCGGCCAGCCCTGGAGCTGGCCGACATCCTGCGCGCCCATGGCGAGGCCTTCCGCCGTGCTCATGCCGGCCATCTGAGCCTCGGACAGCTCAAGGTCATGTCGGCCATCGAAGCCTGCCGCACCGCAGCCCTCGGCGGCCATGTCGCCCGCTGCGACGACTGCCGGCACCTGGCGGTCAGCTATAACTCCTGCCGCAACCGCCACTGCCCCAAATGCCAGGGCGCCGCGGCCCGAGCCTGGCTCGCCGAGCGCGAGGCCGACTTGCTGCCGGTGCCGTACTTCCACGTCGTCTTCACCCTGCCGGCCCCGCTCGCCGCCATCGCCTTCCACAACAAGGCCGTGGTCTACGACCTGCTGTTCAAGGCCGCCGCCGAGACCCTGCAGACCATCGCTGCCGATCCCAGGCATCTCGGCGCCCGCATCGGCCTGGTCGCGGTGCTGCACAGCTGGGGCTCGGCCCTCACCCACCATCCCCATGTCCACTGCATCGTCCCCGGCGGCGGGCTCTCGCCCGACGGACAGCGCTGGATCGCCTGCCGGCCCGGCTTCTTCCTGCCCGTCCGCGTGCTCTCGCGCCTGTTCCGCCGGCTCTTCCTGGAGAAGCTCGCCACCGCCCACGGCCGGCTCGCCTTCTTCGGCGAGCTCGCCCCTCTGGCCGCGCCCGACGCCTTTGCCGCGCACCTGGCGCCGCTGCGCCGGGCCGAATGGGTGGTCTTCGCCAAGCCGCCCTTCGGCGGGCCGGCCGCCGTCCTCGCCTATCTCGCCCGCTACACCCACCGCACCGCCATCGCCAACAGCCGCCTCGTCAGCCTGGACGACCACGCCGTCCGCTTCCGCTGGAAGGACTACCGCGGCGCCGATCCCGCCACCGGCGCGGTCAAGCTCAAGACCATGAGCCTCAGCCCCGACGAGTTCCTGCGCCGCTTCCTCCTGCACGTCCTGCCCACAGGCTTCCACCGCATCCGCCACTACGGCCTGCTGGCGAAAGGCTCCCACGCCACCGACCTCGACCGCCTCCGGCTCCTGATCGCCGAACAGGCCAGCGACCAGCCCGCCGCGCCGCACGACGACGAGCGCGAACCGGGTGAGCCGGAGACCACGGCCCTGCCGGCCTGCCCCTGCTGCGGCGGACGCATGCGCATCATCGAGCGCTTCGGCTGCGGCCGCTCCCCGTGCACCGCCGCCGGCCTCCCTCTCGGGTTCGACACCTCATGAATGCCGCTGTGCCGACACGCCACGCCCGGGTACGCCCGAGCCTGCCACGCCGTCGCCCTTCGGCCTCGGCTCCAGCCCGGCTGCGCCTCATGCCGCCGACACCCGCCAAACCCGTCCTTCTCTCGCTTCCACGCCGCGCTCAGCCCGCGCCGCGACCGCTCCGGACACCTCCGGCAGGCGCTGGCCGCCGTCGTCAGCGCCCGCATGCCGACCGCTCGGGGCCCCGCGCGAGACGCAATCCCCATAACCTCGCCTCAGCCGGCCGGCACCCCTCCCGCTGACCGCGGCTTCCTCCCCTGAAGGCCTTCGGACGCCGGCCCCGCTCCCGGCCCTATCCCCTGCGCCAGGGGCCGGCATCCGAAGCCCTAAACATAGCTGGCCGTGGCCGAGGCGCCCCGATTCCGGACATTCCCACACCGGCCGGGTTCCCTCTCCCATGTCGGTGTGGCCCGCTAGAGGGCGCCCCCCTGACCGGACATCGCGCTTGGCCCCGAAAGCCGACATAACCGCAGGCGCCCCTTCTCGGAAGACCCTCGTCCCCGGTTGACCTACGCCGCGGTAGAGAAGCGGACATGCGCATCTCGGCTCGCGGCCGTCAAACGAAGTTGGTCAGGCACAGTCGGGCGGCGCTCCGGGCACGACCCGGCTGAGAATTCTGCGTCCTCCCGCGCCTCGAAGCGCCGGTTGACGGTCACCCCTATACGATTGAACGCCCCCGTATTCCTTTTGCGTAAGGTGTTGCTACTAACAACAAGAGATACAATAAAGATCAAGCAAATGTAATACAAATATTATGCACGACAAACACGGATAGCAATTGGAGAAGCAGAAAGATGCCGAACGATGCGGTCGGCCAGTCCATGGAACTGCGCGGCAAGCGCGTCTGGGTTACCGGCCATAACGGAATGGTGGGTTCGGCGTTGCTGCGGCGCCTTGCTCAGGAGGATTGTACGCTGTTGGTCGTAGATCGCTCAGCGGTCGATCTGACCTGTCAAGCTGCCACGGAAACGTGGATGGAGCGGGAGCAGCCGGAGATCGTGTTCGCCGCGGCGGCGCGGGTCGGCGGGATCGTCGCGAACGCGACCTATCCTGCGGATTTCCTGTACGAGAACATGATGATCACAGCGAATGTGATCCATGGTGCATACCGCACTGGAGTCGAAAAGCTGCTCTACCTCGGCTCGAGCTGCATCTATCCTCGCGACACGGCCCAGCCGATCCGGGAGGAGCAGTTGCTGACCGGCTCGCTGGAGAAGACCAACGAGGCCTATGCGATCGCAAAGATTGCCGGGGTAAAGCTGGTCGAAACCTATGCCCGCCAATATGGCTGCCGTTTTGTCTCGGTGATGCCGACCAACCTCTATGGCCCGAACGACAATTTCGACCTAGAGTCCTCGCATGTGCTGCCGGCGCTGATCCGGCGGATCCACGAAGCGAAGATCCAAGGCCAATCCACTGTCACCCTGTGGGGCTCGGGGCGGCCTCGGCGCGAATTCCTCCACGCCGATGATCTCGCCGACGCTTGCGTATGGGTGATGCGGCACTACGAACAGCCGCCGCCGATCAATATCGGCGCCGGCTCTGACATCACAATCGCCGATCTGGCAGCGATGATTGCCGAGATCGTCGGCTACGAGGGCGGCTTCAGCTTCGACCTCAGCCGGCCGGATGGCACGCCGCAGAAACTCCTCGACACAAGCAAGATGGGGGATCTCGGTTGGCTTCCCAGCCTCAGCCTGGTCGACGGGATCTGGGCCACGTACCAGCATTGGCTCGCAACTGAAGCAGGGAACGCGGCGCCGTTGATCAATTTGAAAGGCCGCAGCGCCCTGCCGTCTGTCGGAGCCCTGTAAAGAAAGCCTCAGTTCGGCGAGGAATGTGAATAGGCGCCCGGCCGGGCCCCCTCAGTATCGCGCAAAATCAGGCGCTTGCCGCGCCGATCGGCGTCGGGACCCCATGCCGATTTACACTCACGAGCATCGATGACGCAATGGTGGCGGGGAAGGCGATCGATCCGGCCGAAGTGGCCGCCTTCGCCGCGCCGGCCGCGCTCGTCATCGCCCACAAGGAGAACATCAGGATTTGTGGGGTGGTCATGCGGACGCCTCGGCAATCGTGTCCGGCGGGGACTTTCCGGTCGTCGCTTGATCCGGTCAGATTACCGCCTGGCGCCAGCACCCCACAAATCCTGATGCTCTCAAGCCCTGAATCCGAACATCCTTCTGGTCCGAAGTTCCTATGTAGTCATTTTGATGTGCTGGGCAGCCCAATAATGGGTAGATGCACCTGCCTTTGATCAGGATGTCCTTGATAGAGGAGAGGCATATTCTCTGAATAAGAGGGCATGTCGAATGCGCTACTTCTTTCACATCGAGGATCGTCGCTTCTTCTGCAGAGACGAAAAAGGAGGCGACTTTCCTAGTCTGGCGGCGGCATTTGGCCATGCATCACGGGTGGCAGGGGAACTCAGGGATGAAGGGGACCACGCCGGCGGCAGCATCGTGATCAATGACATGCATCGATCCGTGATCCTGAGGGTCTGGATCTGAGCGGCTGGACACCTGCCCCTAGGGCTTGTCGCGTTGTCGAGCGTGGCCTCGACGAGGCCAACGTTGGCGAGGGGCTTGTCACGTTCGCGGCCTTACGAAGGGCCGGCGAGCGGCGTAGCGGTGGCCATGACCCCACCTGACTATGCCGGTTATCGCTTTCCATCCGACGTGATCCAGCGCGCCGTCGGGATGTATCTCCGCTTCACCTTGAGCTACCGCGACGTCGAGGAGCTGCTCGCCGAGCGCGGTATCGAGGTGTCGTACGAGACGATCCGTCGGTGGGTCAGCGCGTTCGGCCCGATGATCGCGAGGCGTCTTCGCGCGCAGCGGGCCGGCGCCGCACCGGCGCTGGCACCTCGACGAGATGTACGTCCCGATCGGTGGCAAGCAGATGTATCTCTGGCGTGCCGTCGATGCCGAGGGTGAGGTGCTCGAGGTGCTGGTTCAGGCCAGGCGGGACGCGGCTGCAGCCCGCAAGCTGATGCGCAAGCTCCTCCGGAAGCAGGGGATCACTCCAACCGCCTGGGTCACCGACAAGTGCCCGGCCTACGCCGCGGCGCTTCGCGATCTCGGCCTGGGCGCCGCAGTTCACATCAGGGTCAAGCGGCTGAACAACCGAGCCGAAAGTTCACATGTCCCCGTTCGCCGGCGGGAGCGCAAGCTGCAACGGTTCAAATCGGCCGTCTCGGCGCAGCGGTTCTTGTCGATGCACGCCGCGACCTACAACACCTTCAACCTCTGCCGCCATCTCACCACCGCCCGCACGTACCGCCGCTTTCGCGCCGAGGCGTTCGCGGCAGGGCGGGATGCGGCTGGCGTCGCGGCCTGAGCTTGGCGGACGCTCGTCTCAGAGCGGCCATGCTCGACAATGTGACAACGCCCTCAAGCTCAATCCGAGAGATCGACGCGCGGCCCTGGCCATGATCGAGAACCAAGGGTAACGGCTTCCAGCCATCCGAATTGATGCTCGCGAATATCCAAATTCGCGCTCACGCCCTGTGAGTGCGGTCCGTAAGGTCGTCGTTAATTTGGAGCGCAATTTTAGCTAAATACTACTAATCACGACATGCTGACAGCATGGTTGGATCACTCACGCGCAACATCATGGTCGGCCGGAGGCGCACCAGCATCAGGTTGGAGACGACCTTCTGGTTGGGATTGGAGGAGATCCTGGAGAGAGAAGACATCACGCTCCGTGCCCTAATGACCCGAATAGATGCTGCCCAACGTGGCGGCAATAACCTGTCGAGTGCCGTTCGTGTATTTATACTGAGCTACTTTTTTGAGCTGGCCCATCGCCGTGCTCCGCACGTTCCTCCAGGGTATGAATGGACGGCGCGTCGATAGTCAGGCTGTGCTCGGACCGGTGGCCGAAACGACGCGGCGAGCCCCACCTCCGTCACCGAATGACGGCACGACCTTGACGGGTGCATCGCCCGAAACCGCAGCGAGCGGCAGCCTGCCCGGCGCCGCTCGCTCCGGACCGCTCAGGCTGACTTCGCGGCAGCGAACTTCCGGGCCCGCGGCGCCCTGGTGGGCTCCGGCGCGGGCGCGACCGGTGCCAAGGCCGATCTTCTTGGCGAGAGTGCTCCGCTGCTGGGCATAGTTCGGCGCCACCATCGGATAGTCAGACGCCAGGCCCCAGCGCGCGCGGTACTGGTCCGGCGTCATGTTGTAGGCGGATGCCAGATGCCGTTTCAGCATCTTCAGCTTCTTGCCGTCCTCGAGACAGATGATGGCGTCCGGCGTGACAGACTTGCGGATCGGCACCGCCGGCGCATCGATCTGGAGATCCCGCGGGACCGGCAGGCGACGTTCGATCCGCAGCTGATCGCCAAGTACCAGCGCCGGTTCCCCGGCTTCGACGACAAGATCGTGTCGATGTACGCCCGTGGCATGAGCGCACCCAGCCGGACCAGCGCGAGATGGCCAAGTGGCTGCTGCCGGTGGCGCTGGCCACCACCAGCGGCATGGCGCTCGCCTGTGAATAGGCGCCAGATCGGGATCCCTTAGTATCGAGTGAAATCAGGCACTTACCGCGCCGATCGGCGCCGGGACCCCATGCCGATTTACACCCTTTCGACGCCCACAAGGCAGACACCCCCTTCGACCCACGACCAAGACCGAAAAATCTGCGCTCGATAAATGGGCTATCGGGCGTTGGGGCTTCCGCCGGCAGCGGTCGCCGGCTCGGCGCTGCCCACCGGCTGCCAGTGCAGCCGGGCAGGTGAGGGGAAGCTCGTGCCGGACATCCCGGCCTCCCTCATGCTCCTTCGGGTTCGCGCTGCGGCTGGATCTCGATGTCACCGGCATTGACGGCAGCCGCGTATTCCCGGGCCGCGAAGGCGGAGTGAAGAGAGCCAACCAGGTTGCCGTTCTGATCGAAGACGGAGCGGCCGGTTGCGTAGACGTAGATGTAGGGCATCAGTGTGTTCCTCATGGATCGCGGAGGGAAGACCTAGGAGGCATGGGTGTGAAGCAGCGCCAAGTCGTGCCCCCTTCAGTACCGCGCGAAGTCCGGCACTGCCGTGCCGATCGGCATCCGGCCCCCTCGCCGATTTGCAGTCTGGATCGCGAGCAAGTCCGCAAGCCGAAGGCTCTCTTCGATCAGCCTCGTACCGTCTGACTTCCGGTCGACATCCATGACCGAGCCGATGAGGCGGGCCGTGGTTGCATCGCATGCAGTTTGAAGGCGACCTCGGTGCGGTTCCGGGCCTGCAGCTTCCTCATGATGGCCCGGATATGCACCTTCACCGTGCTCTCGCAGAGGTTCAGCTCGTAAGCGATGATCTTGTTCGGCTTTCCTTGGGAGAGTCCCTCGGCGACCGCGGTCTGCCGCTCGGTGAGCCCGAGCATGGTTCCGGGCTCCGACGAAGGCACCCGATCTGCGCGGTTAGCGTTCAAGAGAGTACTCGCCGGCACGAAGACGCCGCCGGCTTTGACAAGGGACAGCGCACCGATCGCCACCCCCAGGCCGACGCTAGTCGGGATGGAACCGCGGGCGCCATGGCCCAGGATCTTGGCAATGTGCGCAGGTGTCTCGATCTCCCCGACCACGACCGTCGGAATCTGCGGGAAGTCCTGGCTCAAGGCCTGGAGGTCGTCCACCAGGTCCGGATCGTCCGCGTCCGCCGCCCCGATGACGAGCAGGATTGCTGAAGTCCTGCAGGAGACCACGGCATCGCTGCGCCAGTCGCTGACTCGTGTGTAGGTTTCGCCCCGGAACTGGTCGCTTTCCGCATGGAGGGCCAGTCTGAGGGCTTCCCCGCCGAGGGCACGAGAATCGATGATCGAGATCAGCGTTTCGCGGGCTGGAGAGGAGATCATCCGAGCCGTCGAATCGACGGCCTCCTCTATCGGAGCATCGACCTCGTCAATCGACCGGATGCTGAACCCCTCCTCCATGCGGCCGAGCAAGTCAGCCCCGGCGACACTCGTTCCTCTATATGCAATCATGTCATCACCTACAGAAGTGGAACTTTCAATATTCTTATTGCCGCACGCTCAGGTCGAGATATATGAGGTTATGCAGGATATATACTGGTCATATCCAAAGGAGGCATTTCATAATCTGGAGATTTATTGTGCCATTGCCATGATCTGACTCCTAGATGAGGTCGCCTCAACCTTCCTGCCCGAGCCCGCATGCTGTGCTCCAAATCATTTATCAATTTTCCTAAAATCCAATATAGCCAACCAGACGACCTAGCCGGTTTGACATAGATCAACGGCCGCGCGGAATTGGGAATCCGGCCCCACCGGCAGGCCTCTCCCTCACACAACGAGCGCCGGCACGCGATCGCCGCCCCGGATGGGTAGCAGGTTGATCAGATGACGGCTCAACCCCGGCCTTGGGGCGCATCACGCCCGAGTGCAGCCGGTGTTCCGGACGCCGACTGCGACTGGCCCCGGCCTCGCGGAATTTGAACGGCTTGGCCTGTCTGTCGAAGGCGCTGGAACCGAGTGGGTGCAGCGGACCGGCTGCTTCGCGCATCGGCTCGACCTCCGTGTCACCGGCCGGCCACGCGAGGACGAGGACGACTCTGCCCCCATTGTCTGGGACGTTCTCGCCCACTGGCGGCGGTCGCGCCGGCATTGCCTCGTCCCGTCGGACGTCGATGAATGGCACGGGCTGTGCAGCCTCGACGCCTTTGCCCTGCCGCGCGGACTTCGGAACGATGCTATCGCGGAGACTGACGACCTGTCGGCAGTCTCGGATTGCTTCGAACATAGCCGGGGCCACGACAAGATCTGTTCATGGCGACCCGCTAAGCTAGAACATTTTGGGAACATGGTCTGGATTTGAGACCGGCCCGTCCGAGCGTTGGGCGAGCCATCGCCATTGACGTAGCGCGTCGCAGTTCCGGGCCCACGTGGCGACCCCGGCCGGGACGGCTTGAGGGTCCGCCATGGCCGACATCGCCATGGTCACGGTCCGGCGATCCATATTGCCGGGCCAACCGCCCATCGGCTCGCGCCGCGGCGCCTTAATCCATTGCTTGGTCGGATTTTGTAGTGCCGCGCGGTCGCTTGCGGCAAGCGGAGCGGACCGCCAGGATACCCGGCTTTTTCTGGCGAAGGGAAGATCGATTGGCCAGACGGACTCTCCTCAAGCCGGGCGGTTACGAACGACTCCTCGGCATTCCAGATGACGAAGAAAGTCTCATCCGCCACTACACTCTCTCACCGGAGGACCGGTTCGAGGCGTTGGCTCGGCGGCGCCCCTGGAACCAACTTGGCTTTGCCGTGCAGCTTTGTCTGATGTGTGAATCGGCGTGGGGTCCCGACGCCGATCGGCGCCACAAGCCTTTGAGATGTGAGGCGTCGCCGGGGTCCCACGATGGGGCCGATTCACAGGTTTGGGCTCCTGCGCCTATTCGTCGGCGAGCAGCTTGCCGGTGAAATTCCCCTCCCACAGGCTGGAGGGGCTTGTCACGCGCGCTCCGCAAGCCCGCGATCGTGACAGGCAGCTCTGAAATGCTAGCAACTACTCGAGCGCAATCTCGGTCGAGCTTGCGCTGTATCAAAAAGCCCGCCGTCGGTTTCGCCTACACTCCAGCTGGAGCCAGTCGACAAAACCCATCGATGGAGAGACGAATGCGATGACTCGCCGTCTTCGCCGCTGCCGCGACGCGTTTGTCACATTGGCGGATTCTATCGCCCGATAGCGGATCCCAGCCGATGGCCGTCATATGAGATTTCAATATCTTACGAGTGCAGCCGGGGCCGACCCGAGGGCGGGATCGGTGAGAACGTCCGAACGTCACAGGCCCGAAAAATTGGTGCTCAAGCTGCAACAGGACGGCGGGAAAGTTGGCATGGATGGGCAAGAAGAAAGAGCGTTCCTCCCCATGCCGAATGGAGGCTGACTATGATCTCATCTGCCAGCATCGCACGCGTCTGGTCTCAGTGCTGCGCAATCCGTCCGTCGGCGCAACGCGATCTTCCACGCCTCGTGGTCCTGGCCGTCGCTCTTCTTGCGTCCGGCTGCTCCCCTCCGAGCCGGTTGGCGGCCGTGCCCGAACGTCACGAGTTCAACGCGACCGTCGGCTCGATGCAGGGTATCCGCTACTATCCACCGGATCACCTCGGCACGCTCGAGGCCGACGCGCGGGAGTCAGTCGAACGCGAACGCGCCGCTCTCGCGGCCTCCGGCCACAGGGGCCCGCTGCCCCCGGCGAGCTATCTCGCCGTGTCGGGCGGCGGCGAGAATGGCGCATTCGGCGCCGGCCTCCTGGTCGGCTGGACCAAGACCGGAACGCGCCCGGAATTCAAAGTGGTGACCGGGGTCAGCACCGGGGCGCTGACCGCGCCCTTCGCCTTTCTCGGCCCGGCGTATGACGACAGGCTGGCCGGGATCTACACCTCGATCACCGCGGCCGAAGTGCTCGAAGCGCGCGGCTTCCTCGCCGCGGTGACCGACGATGCCATGGCCGACACTGCCCCGCTGCGCCGAACGATCGCCAAATATGTGACCCGCGACCTGCTCGCCGCGATCGCCCGCGAACACGACAAGGGCCGTATCCTGCTGATCGGAACCACGGATCTGGACGCGCAGCGCGGCGTGATCTGGAACATCGGTAAGATCGCGGCGAGCGGCGACCCTGGAGCGCTGGAGCTGGTCCGCAGCATCCTCGTTGCCTCCGCCGCCATACCCGGGGCTTTCCCGCCGGTCATGATCGATGTCATGGCGGACGGGCAGCCCTATCAGGAGATGCATGTCGACGGCGGCGCCAGTGCCCAAGTCTTCATCTACCCGCCGTCGCTGAAGGTCGCCGAAGTCGCCAAGAAGGCGGGTATCGTGCGCCAACGCGACGTCTACGTCATCCGCAATGCCCGCCTCGATGCCGATTGGGCTGACGTCAAGCGCAGGACCCTGAGCATTGCCGGCCGCGCCATCTCGTCGCTGATCCAGACCCAGGGCGTCGGCGATCTTTACCGGATCTACACGGTCAGCCAGCGGGACGGGGTCGGCTTCCATCTCGCCTATATCCCGTCCAGCTTTGACGTGAAGCTCGAGACGCCGTTCGACCAGACTTACATGCGGGCGCTGTTCGAGCTCGGCCGCAAGATGGGAGCCGAGGGATATCCGTGGCAGACCCGGCCTCCGGGATACTGACGGCAGGCCTGCTTGATCCACCACGGGGATAACACGGGGTAGTGTGAACGTTGCCGGGATTTCGGCCACCAGGCGGAACGCATGAGCAACTGCGTACTATAGTTACCGCAGACCCGGGGCCGGGATACTATCGTATCCGGCAATGCCAGGTCGTGAGCGGCTCCGGCGAATGAGACTTGCAATATTCTTTTCCCGATGCGGTCGAAGAGCGACAGATTTATTCAAATGGCCACTTTCACAGCGACGTTTACACTACCCCATCTCGGCCGAATGGACACTCTGGGTACTTGCGGTCGAGCGGCAACCGCGTTGCTGCCGCTCCACGCAAGCGTTGCTAGCCGGCCTTGGCGGCCGCCGGCCTGCGGCCGCGCGGCGCTTTCGCGGCCGCCACTGCCGACCCGGGCTCGGGCGCTGCGGCCTTGCCAGCTGCCGTCTTCGGAGCCCGGCGAGGCTTCGCCGGTGGTTCCGCGGCCACAGGCACCGGCGGAGCCACATCCCGTCGTGTGCCGAGGCCGATCGTCTTGGCCAGGTCGCTCCGCTGCTGGGCATAGTTCGGCGCCACCATCGGGTAGTCCGCCGACAGGCCCCAGCGCTCGCGGTACTGGTCCGGCGTCATGTTGAAGGCGGAGGCCAGGTGCCGCTTCAGCATCTTCAGCTTCTTGCCGTCCTCGAGGCAGATGATGTGGTCCGGCGTCACAGACTTGCGGATCGGAACCGCTGGTTCCGGACGGGCGATGACAGGCTCGACCGGCCTGCCCAGCTTCTCGAGCGCGCCGTAGACCTGTGCGATCAGACCTGGCAAGTCCGACACAGCAACGCTGTTGTTGCCAACATGGGCCGAGACAATTTGCGTTGCCAGACGGCGCGATTCATCGGTGGTCGCCGATATGGTGGCGGCGCCAGCTTCGCTCATCAATTCACTCCAAAGGCAGGTACACGGTGGTCTTAATCGGCGGCATCGATTTACGCAACCTGCATACTTTTATATTCGAGATCCCTGCGGCGCCCTAGCCCGGATATCTCACCGCGAGGCGAGGCAGTGCGTCGGTGGGGCTGAAGGCGGAGGCATTTCCGCGCGGGG
>NZ_JASATH010000212.1:0-13708 GCF_038440215.1 Inquilinus sp. OTU3971
CCCCCCCCCGGGCGGGGGGGGCCCCCCGCCCTTGCTACTGGCCGGTGCGGATGCGCGTCCAGGTGCGCGTGCGCAGCCGTTCATAGCTGGACGATGCTTCCTTGATCGCGAACAGCCGCGTCATCACGTCCTCCGGCGGGAACACGTTGGGGTTGTTGGCGATCTCGGGATCCATCAGCTCCTTGCTGCCTTTCACCGCGTTGGCGTAGCCGACATAGTCGTCGATGCCGGCCATCACCTTCGGGTCGAGGATGAAGTTGATGAAGGCGTAGGCTTCCTCCGGATGCGGCGCATCCTTTGGCATCGCCATCATGTCGAACCAGATCAGCGTCCCTTCCTTGGGGATGATGTAATCGATGTTGACACCGTTCTTCGCCTCCTCGGCCCGGGCCTTGGCGATGTTGACGTCGCCCGACCAGCCGATCGAGACGCAGACGTTTCCGCCGGCCAGATCGTTGATGTACTGCGAGGAGTGCACGTACTTGAGATACGGACGGAACTTCATCACCGCTTCCTCGGCGGCCTTGAGGTCCTCCGGCTTCTCGCTGTTCGGGTCGAGCTTCAGGTAGTTCATCGCCACCGGCAGGATGTCGGTCGCGCTGTCCAGGATGGTGATGCCGCAATCCGCCAGCTTCTTGGCGTTCTCCGGGTTGAACACCAGGTCCAGGCTGTCCAGCGGCACGTCGCCCAGGCGCTTCTTCACCTGGTCGACATTGTAGCCGATGCCGACCGTGCCCCACTGGTAGATGATGGCGTGCTTGTTGCCCGGGTCGGCAGTCTCGACCAGCTTCAGCAACTCGGGGTCGAGATTCTTCCAGTTCGGGATCTTGGACTTGTCGAGCTCGGCATAGACCCCGGCCTTGATCTGGCGCGACAGGAAGGGCTGGGCGGTGGGCACGACCAGGTCGTAGCCGGAATTGCCGGTCAGCAGCTTGGCTTCCAGCGCCTCGTTGCCGTCATAGGTGTCGTAGACGGTCTTGATGCCGGTGGCCGTGGTGAAGTCGGCCAGCGTGGTCTCGCCGATATAGTCCGACCAGTTGTAGATGTTGACGACCTTCTCCTGGGCCAGAGCCGGCACTGCCCCGGCGCACAGCGCGGCGGTCGCGAGAAGGCTTTGCACGAGACGCTTCATGTAACCATTCCCTGTCTGTGATCTGTTCGAGACCCGTCGAGCCGGCTCCCTTTGTGATTCAATGCAACTCGCCGCTGGGAAAACTGTCAATCGCGGCGACGGCGCAGTGCACAAACGGGCTCGAACCGTCCTCCCTGTGCCCTGCGTCCGTGACATTTGCAACCCCGTCCTCAACGAAGAAGGGCGGCCGGATTACAGCCGCCCTGCCCTTCACATCTTGCCGACGTCCCGCGCCGTGGCGTCGATCGCGATCTTCGCCCGCCGGACCAGCTCGTCGACCTCGTCGCGCGAGATCACCAGCGGCGGCGACAGCACCATGGCGTCGCGCACCCCGCGCATCACCAGATCATTGGCGAAGCAATGGTTGCGGCACTGGGTGCCGACCGCCCCGTAGTTCGGGAAGCGCTCGCGGGTGGCCTTGTCCTGGACCAGCTCGATCGCCGCGATCAGGCCGACCCCGCGCACCTCGCCGACGATCGGGTGGTCGGCGAAGGCCTCGCGCAGCCGGTCCTGGAAATACGGGCCGATATCGGTCCGGGTGCGGTCGACCAGCCTCTCCCGCTCCAGGATCCGGATGTTGGCCAGCGCCACGGCGCAGGCCACCGGATGACCGGAATAGGTGAAGCCATGGTAGAACTCGCCGCCCTCCTCGATCAGCGTCTCGGCCACCCGGTCGCCGACCATGACGGCGGACAGCGGCAGGTAGCCCGAGGTGATGCCCTTGGCCAGGGTCATCAGGTCCGGCTGGATGCCGAACAGGTCGGAGCCGAACCACTCGCCGGTGCGGCCGAAGCCGCAGATCACCTCGTCGGCGATCAGCAGCACGTCGTGCTCGCGGCAGATGCGCTGCAGCTCCGGGAAGTAGCTGGCGGGCGGGATGATGACGCCGCCGGCGCCCTGGATCGGCTCGGCGATCACCGCGGCGACGCTGTCGGCGCCGAGCTCCTTGATCCGGTCCTCGACCGCCTTGGCGGCCAGCTTGCCGAAGGCCTCCGGCTCCAGGTCGCCGCCATTGTCGTACCAGTAGGGCGCCATGACGTGGTGGAAGCCCGGGAACGGCAGGTCGGCCTGGCGGTGCATCGCCCCCATGCCGCACAGCGACACGGCCGCCATGGTCGAGCCGTGATAGCCGTATTGCCGGCCGATGATCGTCTTCTTGCGGTGCTTGCCCTTCAGGTCCCAATAGTGCCGGACCATGCGGACGATGGTGTCGTTCGCCTCCGACCCGCTGTTGGCATAGAAGACGCGGCTGAGGCCGGCGGGCGTGATCTCCGCCAGCTTGGCCGACAGCTCGGCCGCGGCCGGCGTCGTGGTCTTGAAGAAGGTGTTGTAGAAGGGCAGTTCGAGCATCTGCTCATGGGCGACGTCGGCCAGCTCCTTGCGGCCGTAGCCGACATTGACGCACCACAGCCCGGCCATGCCGTCGATCATCTGGCGGCCTTCGGAATCCCACAGCCAGACGCCCTCGGCGCGGGTGATGACGCGGCTACCCCCTTCCGAGGCGAGCGATTTGTAGTCGGTGAAAGGGTGCAGGTGATGGGCGGTGTCGAGCGCCTTCCACTCGGCGGTGGTACGGCTGGCGGCAAAACTGTTCATGACGCGACCTCGCGTGAATCCGGACAAAAATGCGGAAACCGGGCCGCCTCCCGCGGCGACCCGGTAGCAAAGTCAGGCGCGCGGCGGGTTATAGCCGATGCGGGCGCACAGCAGCATCAGCTGCTGCTTGCGCGATTGACGACTGCGGTGGGGCCGTGGCCGTGTCATGGTGCCGCAAGCATATCGCTGCTGGCGCGCGGCGTCACTAGCCGAGCGACTCGGCCCGCTAGCTGACCGGCGCGCTGCGGTCGAACACCGCCAGGATCGGGCCGACCCGGATGCCCCAGCCGACCGACAGACCGTCCGGCGCCGACAGGGCCGAGACCGAGCCGTCGAGATAGAGCGCGTTGCGGCAGCCCAGCGCGTCGCGGAACAGCCGGGCGAAGCTGCCGAAGCTGACCCCGTCGCGCGAGATGGCGAAGACCACGGTGTGGTCGTCGCGGATGCCGACGCCGTTGCGGGTCTTGCGCGACGGGCCGTCGTCGCTGAACAGCGGATGCAGAGCGCCGTCGACCACCAGCAGCGGGCCGGACTGGGTGGCGATGCCGGCGGCCGGGGCCTGGCGCAGAAAGGCCCCGGTCTCCAGGATGCCGGCGCGCTCGCCATCGGCATAGAAGACGCCGTTCGGCTTCATGAAGAAGTTGCCGTCGCCATCCGCATCGTTGGCCGGGTGCAGTTCACGCCCGCCGGAAACGAACAGGCCGACCGGCGACAGGTCCTCGTGGTACATGCCGGCGTTCATCGCCACCAGCGGCGGGTCGCCCGCCGCGGCCATCGCCCGCTTGAAGGCGTAGAGCGAGCCGTAGGGCCGGCCGTCGCCGCCCTGCCAGAACAGGCCGAGGCGATAGCGGCGCAGGTCGATCTCGCAGACGGTGTAGTCGACCGCCTCGAAGGACACCGGCCGGCACGGCTGGCCGGCAGCCCTGCCCTCCGGCGCCGCAAAGGAGGAAGACCCAGGCGCGGGCGTGAGCGGGGCCGCGGGCGCCGGTTCGGCGACCTCAGCGGGCTTGGGCGTGCTGACGGCCGCGCCGCAGGCGGCGGTCAGCAGCAGCGCGAGCACGGAGAAAAGTCTCGCCATGTGACGTCGATCATGGGGCCGTTGACATATCAGCTTCATACAGACCGCCTAGCCTGCCGCGCGTTTGCATCATTCATGCCGGGGGATTCGCACCAAATGATGACATGGCTTCGCCTCGGGCTGATCGGCCTGGTGGTGTCCGCCGCCGGGACCGCGCAGGCCGCCGACCCGCTGACGGGCAAGGAATACAAGGTCCTGCTCGATCCGGCAAAGTTCCAGGCGCAGCCGGTCGCCACGGCCAACAGCTTCCTGTCCGAGCTGCGGACGAAGCTGACCGCCGCCGGCTTCGACCGCACCGTCGACGGCAGCTTCGCCGTCGATAAGGTCCGCACCGTCCGCTACTACGATTCGCCGGGCACCTGCCGGCTGAACAACCTCGGCTACAGCTTCCGCGAGCGGGTCGAGGGCACCGAGCGCGAGATCAACCTGAAGTTCCGCTCCGACAGCCAGTCGACCGCGGCCAACACCGATGTCAGCGGCAGCGACGACGCCGCCGAGACCAAGCTGGAGGCGGATATCACCCCGCCGTTCAAATGGGTCTACTCGCATTCGACCACCGAGCCGCTCTCGGCGACCAAGAATCTGAACATCCTCGACGACGTCGTCGACCTGTTCCCGCCGACCAAGTCGCTGAACCTGCCGAAGCAGGAGGCGTTGAACATCGTCGGCGCCCTGTCGATCACCGAGCGCACCTATGACGGGCCGGAGAGCGACCTGGGCCAGCAGGACGCTGCGCTCGACCTGACGCTGTGGTATGCTAACGGGTCGTCGACCGTCGCCAGCGCCGAGGTGTCGTTCAAGGTCGAGGACACGGACGGCGACTTCACCGACAAGGTCGACCAGCGCTCGAAGCTGATGTTCGACACCATCCGCGGCATGACCGGCTGGGTGTCGACCAACCCGACCACCAAGACCCAGTGGGTCTACCAGTACCAGCCGAACTTCTGCAGCTGACCGGCGCGACGGGCTGGGCGAGCCTGCATCCGGCCCATTTCGTATCGAATTGTGCAATGCAGCAACGCTGAGACAATTCGCGACAATCCCCGATCCGCCCCGACACAGTTCTGAGACAACCGGCCCGCACTCTGCGCTTCAGGCCATAGGGAGCGAGAGGCATGGGGCGCCCGGTGATTCGGACGTTGGCGGGAGTTGTGGCGCTGGCCCTGGTCGGCGGGCTGGCCGGGCTGGGCTGGCAGGCGTCGCGGAGCACCGCGGCGACGACGGGCCAGGCGGCCGCGCGGCCGGTTCCCAGCGTGATCGTGTCGCCGCCGCTGCTGCGGCGGGTGGTCGACCAGCGGGAATATGCGGGCCGGTTCGAGCCGACCGCGAGCGTCGAGATCCGGGCCAGGGTCTCCGGCTACCTGCAGTCGATCGGCTTCGAGGACGGCCAGATCGTGCAGGCCGGCCAGACCCTGTTCACCATCGACCCCCGCCCGTACCATGCCGCGGTGGCCGAGGCCCAGGCCCAGCTGTCCAGCGCCCGGGCGCAGCGCGACCTGGCCGATCTGGAGCTGCGCCGGACGGAGCAGCTGGTCGGCACCTCCGCCGTCTCGCGCGCCACGCTGGACCAGCGCCGGCAGCAGAAGCAGGCGGCCGACGCCGCCTTCGAGCTGGCCCAGGCCGGGCTGACCCGGGCGCAGCTGGACCTCGACTTCACCGAGATCAAGGCGCCGATCAGCGGCCGCGTGTCGAACCGGCGGGTCGATGCCGGCAGCCTGGTGTCCGACACCGGCACGCTGCTGACCACCGTGGTCGCGCTCGACCCGATCTACTTCGTCTTCGACATGAGCGAGCGCGACTTCGTCGCCTATGAGCGGGCGGTGCAGTCGGGCGAGCTGCGGCCGATCCGCGACCGGGACGTGCCGATCGAGGCGCGGCTGCAGGATGACGACGGCTGGCCCTACCGGGGCACGATGAGCTTCGTCGACAACCGGCTGGAAAGCGGCGCCGGCACCATCCGCGCCCGTGCCGTGCTGGCCAATGCCGACCTGTTCATCACCCCCGGCCAGTTCGGCCGCCTGCGCCTGGCGTCGTCCGGCGAGCGCGACGCCCTGCTGGTGCCCGAGACGGCGCTGCTGACCGACCAGGCCAGCCGCATCGTGCTGACGGTCAATGACGACGACACGCTGCGCGCCACGCCGGTCCGGCTCGGCGCCCGCCTGCCGGGGGGCTTGCGCGTGGTCGAGAGCGGGCTGCGACCGGAGGACCGGGTGGTGATCAACGGCCTGCTGCGCGCCCGCGCCGGCCAGAAGGTGGTGCCGCAGCCCGGCGAGATCGCGCCGGCCGCCACCGCCATGGTCAACTGACGATGCGCCTGCCCCATCTCTGCATCGAGCGGCCGATCCTGGCGACCGTCCTCTCGGTCCTGATCGTCCTGATCGGCATCGCCGGTTACCTCACCCTGCCGCTGGCCCAGTACCCCGAGATCACGCCGCCCACCGTCGTCGTCCGCGCCCAGTATCCCGGCGCCTCGGCGGAGGTCGTGAGCAGCACCGTGGCGGTGCCGATCGAGCAGGAGATCAACGGCGTCGAGAACATGCTGTACATGTCCTCGCAGTCCACCGGCGACGGCCAGCTCAGCATCACGGTCACCTTCACGCTGGGCACCGACCTCGACGAGGCGCAGGTGCTGGTGCAGAACCGGGTGGCGGTGGCCGAGCCGCGGCTGCCGGAGGAGGTCCGCCGCCTCGGCGTGACGGTGCGGAAATCGTCGCCGGACATCCTGCTGGTGGTGCAGCTGTTCTCGCCGGACGGATCGCGCGCGCCGCTCTACCTCTCGAACTACGCGACGCTGCGGATCCGCGACGCGCTGCTGCGGGTCGAGGGCGTCGGCGACGTCCGCATGCCCACGGCCCGCGACTATGCCATCCAGGTCTGGCTGGATCCCGACGCGGTCGCCGCCCGCAACCTGACGGCCGGCGAGGTGCTGGCAGCGCTGCGGGCCCAGAACGTCCAGGTCGCGGCCGGCGTGGTGAACGAGCCGCCGGTGTCGTCCGACGGCGCCTTCGAATTGAATGTCGAGACGCTGGGGCGCCTGTCCGACCCCACCGAGTTCGACGACATCATCGTCAAGACCGACGCGGATGGCCGCGTCACCCGGATCCGCGACGTCGCCCGGGTCGAGCTGACGGCGCAGAGCTTCCGCGGCGGCGCCCTCTTCGACGGGCGAACCTCGCAGCCGATCCAGGTGTTCCAGCAGCCCGGCTCGAACGCGCTGGAGACGGCCGACCGCGTCGTCGCGGCGATGGCAGAGCTGGGCCGCAGCCTGCCGGCCGGGGTCGAATACGCCATCCCGTTCAACCCGACCCGGTTCATCGCCGAATCCGTCAGCGAGGTCTACAAGGCGATCCTCGAGGCGATCGCCCTGGTCGTGCTGGTGGTGATCCTGTTCCTGCACAGCTGGCGGGCGGCGATCATCCCGATCCTGGCGATCCCGATCTCGCTGATCGGCACCTTCGCCGTGATGGCCGGACTGGGCTATTCGCTGAACAACCTGTCGCTGCTCGGCCTGGTGCTGGCCATCGGCATCGTCGTCGACGACGCCATCGTGGTGGTCGAGAACGTGGAACGGCACCTGCGCGCCGGCCTGTCGCCGAAGGAAGCGGCGCACAGATCGATGGAGGAGATCAGCGGCGCGCTGATCGCCATCGCCCTCGTGCTGTGCGCGGTGTTCGTGCCGGCGGCGATGATGTCCGGCATCTCCGGCCGGTTCTTCCGCCAGTTCGCGGTGACCATCGCCGCGGCGACCGCGATCTCCGCCTTCGTGTCGCTGACGCTGAGCCCGGCGCTCTGCGCGCTGCTGCTGCGGCCGCAGGACGACCACGCCGCCAAGCCCCGCAACGTCCTGCTGCGCGGCCTGGCCGCCGGCGCCCGCGGCTTCAACGCCGGCTTCGACCGGCTGTCGCTCGGCTATGGCGGGCTGACCCGCCGGCTGCTGCGCATCGGCCTGCTGGTCCTCGCCGCCTATGCCGGGCTGCTGGGCCTGACCGGCTGGCAGTTCAGCCGGGTGCCGACCGGCTTCATCCCGGTGATGGACCAGGGCTATTTCCTGACCGCGGTGCAGCTGCCGCCCGGCGCCGCCCTGGCCCGCACCGATGCGGCGATGAAGGCCGTCTCCGACCGGCTGGACGCGACCCCGGGCGTGGCCCACACGGTCGCCATCGCCGGGCTGGACGGCGCCACCTTCACCAGCGCGTCGAACAGCGGCGTCGTCTTCGCCATCCTCGACCCCTACGAGGCGCGGGCGGGGCGCGGCCAGAGCGTCGACCGGGTCATCGCCGACCTGACCGCCCGCCTGGCCGACGTGCCGGAGGCGCGGGTGGTGCCGATCAAGCCGCCCTCGGTCCGCGGCATGGGCAACACCGGCGGCTTCAAGCTGATGGTCGAGGACCTGGCCGGCGGCACGCCGGAGGAGCTGGAGGCCGCCGTGCGCCAGGTCGTCGCCGCGGCCGGCCAGTCGCCCGAATTCGCCAATGTCTTCAGCCCATTCAACACGGCGACGCCGAAGCTGTACGCCGATATCGACCGGGTGAAGGCGGAGATGCTGGGCGTGCCCGCATCCCGTGTGTTCGAGACGCTCGAGATCTATCTCGGCTCGGCCTATGTGAACGACTTCAACCTGCTGGGCCGCACCTTCCAGGTCCGGGCCCAGGCCGATGCCCGATTCCGCCAGGACCCGTCGGCGCTGGAGGGGCTGAAGACCCGCAGCGACTCCGGCGCCATGGTGCCGATCGGGTCGGTCGCGACCTTCGAGGAGCGGGCCGGCGCCTACCGCATCCCGCGCTACAACCTGTACCCCGCGGCCGAGGTCCAAGGCGCCGCGGCGGCCGGCGTGTCGACCGGCACCGCGCTGGACCGGATGGAGCAGATCGCGGCCGAGACCCTGCCCGAAGGCTACGGCTTCGAATGGACCGAGGTGGCGCTGCAGGAGCGGCTGGCCGACACCAGCGCCCTGCTGGTCTTCGCGGCCTCGGCGATGTTCGTCTTCCTGCTGCTGGCCGCGCTGTATGAGAGCTGGACCCTGCCGCTGTCGGTGGTCCTGATCGTGCCGATGTGCCTGCTGGCGGCACTGACCGGCCTGCTGGCCGCCGCCATGGACGTCAACATCCTGGCGCAGATCGGCTTCGTGGTGCTGATCGGGCTGGCCGCCAAGAACGCCATCCTGATCGTCGAGTTCGCGCGCCAGGCCGAGGCCGCGGGCGCCGACCGGTTCGCGGCCGCGATCGAGGCGGCGCGGGTGCGGCTGCGGCCGATCGTGATGACCTCGCTGGCCTTCATTCTCGGCGTGGTGCCGCTGGTGCTGGCCACCGGCGCCGGGGCCGAGATGCGCCAGTCGCTCGGCGTGGTGGTGTTCTTCGGGATGATCGGCGTCACCGCCTTCGGCCTGATCTTCACCCCCGCCTTCTATGTCGCCTGCCGCGGAATGGAGCAGGCGGCCCGGCGCCTCTCCGGCCGCACCGCCGCCCCGTCCCCGTCGCTGCAGGAGGGCCATGAATGAGCACGGATGTGATCACCGCCGCCGCGCCCGAGGCCACCGGGCGCTACACCGCCACGGCGCAGTGGCTGCACTGGGTCTCGGCGGCGCTGATGCTGGCCGTCCTGATCCTGGCCTGGGTGATGGAAAGCCTGCCGAACGGCGACACTGTGCGCGCCACAATCGTCATGCTGCACAAATCGGTCGGGCTGACGATCCTGGCCCTGACCGCCGCGCGGCTGGTGTGGCGGGCGATCCATCCGCCGCCGCCCGCGGCGCGATGGGCGGCCTGGGAGTCCGCGGCGGCCATGGCGAGCCACTGGCTGTTGTACCTGGTCCTGCTGGCGATGCCGCTCAGCGGCTATCTGATGTCCGCCGGCCGCGGCCGCGCCATTCCGTATTTCGGCCTGTTCGAGGCGCCGCTGCTGACCCCGGCGACCGATGCGATCTGGCGGATCGGCAGCACCGTGCATGCGGTCGGGCAATGGGCGCTCTACGCCCTGGTCGTGCTCCATATTGCTGCGGCTGTCTGGCACGTCGCCGTCCGGCGGGACGGCACGCTGGACCGTATGCTGCCGGAGCAGACCGGCGGGTGACCCTGGATCTCAGGGGCCGTAGCGGCGCTGCGCCTCGATGGCCAGGCCGACGCCGACCGCGCCGAAGCTGTCCCCCTCCACCACCCGGGCGGCCGGCGCCTCGGCCAGCGCCGCTGCGCGGAAGGCCGGCAGCAGGGCCGAGCCGCCGGTCAGGAACACGGCGTCCAGCCGGTCCGGCGTGAGGCCGGCCGCCTGGATGCAGCGCCGGATCAGCGCCGACAGCCGGCCGACGGCGTCGCTGATGGCCGCATCCAGTACCGCACGGCCGGCGCGCAGCCCGAGCTTGGGCTCGACCAGGCGCAGATCGATCACGGTCGGGTCCTTGTCGCCGAGCGCGATCTTCGCCGCCTCGACCCGCAGCGCCAGGCTGTGGCCGAGATTGCCCTCCAGCACCCGCAGCAGCCGGTCGAATTTCTGCGGATCGCGCGATTCGCGCCGCACGTCGCGCACCTCCGCCACCACCTTGGGGGCGTAGAGGGCGTTGATCCGGCTCCACGTCGCCAGCATGTGGAAGTAGCGGCTGGGCGCCACCGCGCCCTGGCGCTTCATCTTCGTCCCCAGCCCGAGCGCCGGCATCACCGTGGTCAGGCTGAACAGCCGGTCGACATCGGTGCCGCCCAGCCGGATGCCGTCATTGGCCAGGATGTCGCCCGCCCGGTCCGGCAGCGCCTTGCGCTGCGGCCCCAGCCGGACGATCGAGATGTCGGAGGTGCCGCCGCCGATGTCGACGATCAGCGCCACCTCCTCCCGGTCCAGCCCGGCCTCGTAGGTGCGGGCGGCGGCGATCGGCTCGTATTCGAACGACACCTCGGCGAAGCCGGCCCCGCGCGCGATCCCCTGCAGCACGTCCTGGGCGGCGCGGTCGCCGGCCGCGTCGTCGTCGACGAAATGCACCGGCCGGCCATGCACCACCCGCTCCAGCGCATGGCCGCAGGCGGCCTCGGCCCGCGCCTTCATCTCGGCCAGGAAGATCGCGATCACCTGCTTGAAGCCGATCCGCTCGCGCCCGACCCAGGTGTCCTCCTCGATCAGCGGCGTGCCGAGCACCGACTTGATCGAGCGCATCAGCCGGCCGTCGAGGCTGTCGACATAGGAGTCGATGGCCGAGCGACCGAAGCGCGGGGCGCCGCCGACCAGGTCGAACCAGATGGCGCTGGGCAGCGCGGTTGCCGCACCCTCCAGCGGCAGCAGCCGCGCGCCCTGCGAATCGACGATGCCGAGGGTCGAATTCGAGGTGCCGAAATCCAGGCCGCAGACCGCCATCTCCGCCTCCGCCGCGCAACGCCGAAAAGCCCCGGGTCCGGTCGGACGGGGCTGGGAAAGGGCGGCGCTTTTAGCGCATGTGGGGAGCGAGGGGAAGAGGCTGCGGCGTCACGCCGTTGCGATGCCCGGCAGCCCGAACGCCTGCGCCACCAGCTCGTAGGACCGCAGCCGGGCGGCGTGGTCGTGGATCATGCTGGTGATCATCACCTCGCTGGCCACGGTCTCGCCGGCCAGCCGCTCGATCTCGGCCTTCACCGTCTCCGGCGTGCCGACGATCTGGTTGCGCCGCGAATTCTCGGCGACGCGCTTCTCCTCCGGCGTGTAGGGATAGGACAGCGCCTCCTCCGGGCTGGGCAGCACGCCCGCCCGATTGCTGCGCAGCCGTACCCAGGACAGCTGGTGCGGCGCCGCCAGCCGCTCGGCCTCCGCCGCGTCCTCGGCGCAGTAGACCGAGACGGTCAGGATCGAATGCGGCGCTTGCATCGCCGGCGAGGGCTGGAAGTTGGTCCGGTACAGATGCATCGCCGGCATCGTGTATTGCGGGCTGAAGTGGTGGGCGAAGGCGAAGCCGCACCCGATCCGGGCGGCGAAGCGCGCGCCGAACTCGCTGGAGCCGAGCATCCAGACCGGCGGCAGCGGCACGTCCTCCGGCACCGCATGGACCGCCCGGAAGGCGTGGTCGGCCGGGAAGGTGCCGTCGGCGAAGGCGCGCAGCTCGGCATACTGCTCCGGGAAGTCGTTGGCGATGACGGCTTCCTGCGACCGGCGCAGGGCCAGCGCCGTCAGCCCGTCCGAGCCCGGGGCGCGGCCGAGGCCGAGGTCGATCCGGCCGGGATGCAGCGATTCCAGCATCTTGAAGGCCTCGACCACCCGCAGCGGCGCGTGGTTGGGCAGCATCACCCCGCCGGAGCCGACGCGGATCCGCTGCGTCACCTGGGCGACATGGCCGATCAGCACCTCGGGCGCGGTCGAGGCCACGCCGGGGATCGAGTGGTGCTCGGCCACCCAGTAGCGGGTGAAGCCCAGCCGATCGGTCAGCCGGGCGAGATCGAGCGAGTTGCGGACGGCCTGCCCGGGCTGGGAGCCGGAGGCGATCGGCGCGAGGTCGAGGACCGAGAGCGGCAATGTCATCTCCTGAACTTTGGCGGCCGCGGCCCCGGTTCAAGGCACGAGGCGATCCGGCGCGGCTGCGCCGGCCGCATGGCGGTCATCCGCCGCGGATGCGCGATGGCTGTGGACAGGGGCGAGACTCGGGCATGGCGCGGAGTTCGGAATTCAATCTTTGCGGCCCCTCCGGCTAGGACAGCCGCCCTGGAACCGGAGGGCCGACAGAGATGAAGCCGGAACACACCCCGCGCCGCGCGATCATCCGCGACTGGATGGCGCTGCCGCCGGAGCAGCGGCGATCGGCGGAGCAGGCCGCCGCCTCTGCCGCGCGGTCGGCTGCGACACATAGCTTCCACTGCGTCGGTGACCGCCCGACCCGCATCCTGACCTGGCTGCGGCCCCGGATCGGCCGGCCGTAACCCAGGGCGTCAGATAGAGGCCCCTGCCCCGCGGCGCGCCGCCACGCCCGGCGCGACCGCGCAGAGCAGCTCGAACATCAGCGTCGCCCCGGTCACGGCGGTCAGGCCCGACGGGTCGAAGGGCGGCGCGACCTCGACCAGGTCGGCACCGACCAGATCCAGCCCGGCCAGGCGGCGCACCATGCGCTGCGCCTCGCGGGTGGTGATGCCGCCGATCTCCGGCGTGCCGGTGCCCGGCGCCATCGAGGGATCGATGGCGTCGATGTCGAAGGTTGCATAGGCTGGCCCGGCGCCGAGGATCTCCAGCGCCTCGTCCATCACGTCGTCGGGGCCGCGGCGGTCGAACTCCTCGATGAAGATCATGCGGATGCCGCAGGCCTTGGCGAAATCGTAGTTGCCGGCGTCGGAGATCGAGCCGCGCAGCCCGATCTGGACCAGCCGCTTCGGGTCGACCAGCCCCTCCTCGATCGCCCGGCGGAACGGCGTGCCGTGGTTGTAGGGATTGCCGAAGAAGCTGTCATACGTGTCGGAATGGGCGTCGAACTGGATCAGCCCGACCGGGTGGCCTGTGGCCAGTCCGCGCAGGATCGGCAGCGACATCAGATGGTCGCCGCCGGCCGAGACCGGCACCGCGCCGGCCTCGTGCAGATCGGCGTAGAAGCCGGCGATCGACTCCAGCGACTTCGCCAGGTTGATCGGGTCGACCGGCGCGTCGCCGCAATCCCCGACCCGCACCAGATCGTAGGGCGAGACGCCGGTGACGTGATGCACGCGGCGCATCAGGCTGGACTGGTTGCGCAGCTCGCGCGGGCCGTGCCGCGCCCCGGCGCGGTTGGTCACGCCGCCATCGAAGGGCACGCCGACCAGGGCGATGTCGACCTCGGCCGGCGTCGCCACCGGCAGGCGCATGAAGGTGGGGATGCCGGCGAAGCGCGGCACCTGGCCGGAATCCAGCGGCTCGAACTTGCCCACCATGGCCCCTCCCGATCATTCCCGCCCGCGCCGGCCCCCCGCCGGGGCGGGGGGCGGGGCGGCGCAGACGGT
>NZ_JASATH010000213.1:0-13686 GCF_038440215.1 Inquilinus sp. OTU3971
ACTTCACCTTGAATCATTCTCCCCAGACCCTCGCAAATCACTTTCGTGCATCCCGTAGCCCGCGGGGGGAGGGGGAGGATGAAAAGCCTGGGCTGGTCCCAGGATTGTTATCGCCAAGCTTGCCCCAGCCATCGAAAGGCTGTCGCCCTCCCCACCCATCCCCCAAGGCCGCCTGATGGCCTATGTGGTCGACATCGTCTCGCGCCTGCGCCGCATGGAGGCCTCGCTGCGGCCGTCCGAGCAGCGCGTGGCCGAGGCGGTGCTGGCCGATCCCGGCTTCGCCACCCACGCCAGCATCGCCGAGCTGGCGCGCCGTGCCCGGGTCAGCGAGCCGTCGGTCACCCGGTTCTGCCGCGCCCTCGGCTGCGACAGCGTGCGCGACTTCAAGGTCCGGCTGGCGCAGAACCTCGCCGTCGCCAGCCCCTATCTGGAGCGCCGCCCCCAGGCCGGCGCGCCGCCGGACGACGTCGCCCAGCTGGCCGACCGGGTGCTGGACAGCGTGATCGAGGCGGTGACCGCCGTGCGCAACCAGCTCGACCCGCAGCCGCTGCGCCAGGCGATCGAGGCGATCGCCCGCGCCCGGCGGCTCGACATCTACGGCATCGGCGGCGGCTCGCACGCGGTCGGCCACGACGCCTATCTGCGCTTCTTCCGCCTCGACCTGCCGACCGATTTCCACGCCGACACCCAGCTGCAGCGCATGTCGGCCGCCACGCTCGGCCCGGGCGACTGCGTGCTGGCGATCTGCAACTCCGGCCGCTTCCGCGACCTGGTGGAGAGCGCCGAGATCGCCCGGCACTACGGCGCCACGGTCGTCGCTCTCACCCGCCCGGACACGCCGCTGGCCCGCGCTGCCGAGATCCTGCTGGCGGTCGCCCCGCCCGAGGACAGCGACATCTTCAAGCCGACCGCGTCGCGCCTGGCCCATATGGCGGTGATCGACGTGGTCGCGACCGGCGTGGCCATGCGCCGCGGCCCGACCGCCCTCGAAAGCCTGCGCCGGGTCAAATACACTCTCAGCCAGATCCCCACCCTCGACGAGCCGGCCGCTCCCGTGTCGCCCCGGCCCCGCCCTGTCCGACGGAAAGCCCATGCCTGACCGCGCCCCTTACGACCTGCTGCTCCGCAACGGCACCGTGATCGACGGCTCCGGCGCGCCCCGCATCCAGGCCGACGTCGCCATCCTGGGCGACCGCATCGCCGCCGTGGCCCCGACCGGCAGCATCGCCGCCGACCGGGCGAAGGACAGCATCGACATCGCCGGCCGGGTGGTGGCGCCCGGTTTCATCGACGTGCACACCCATGACGACCGGGCGGTGATCGACGGCCCGGACATGCTGCCGAAGATCAGCCAGGGCGTGACCACGGTGGTGGTCGGCAATTGCGGCATCAGCCTGTCGCCGCTGACGCTGAAGGGCGCCCCGCCGCCGCCCTTGAACCTGCTGGGCGACGAAGCCGCCTACGAGTTCCCGAGCTTCGCCGACTATCGCGGCCGGCTGGGCGAGGTGGTGCCGGGCGTCAACGTGGCGGCGCTGATCGGCCATTCCTCGCTGCGCATCGGCACCATGGCGGATGTCGGCCGCAAGGCGGATGCCGGCGAGATCGACGCCATGCGCCGCCTGCTGGCCGACAGCCTCGACGCCGGCGCCATCGGCTTCTCCACCGGCCTCTACTACAAGCCCAACGCCGCCGCCGACGCCGACGAGGTGGCGGCGCTGGCCGAACTCCTGGCCGACCGCGGCGGCGTCTATGCCACCCATATGCGCGACGAGCACGACAAGGTGCTCGATTCGCTGGAGGAGAGCTTCTCGACCGCCCGCCGGGCCCGCGTGCCGGTGGTGATTTCGCACCACAAATGCGCCGGTCCGCACAATTGGGGCCGCAGCCGCGAGACCCTGCCGGTGATCGAGGAAGCCAGCCGCCACCAGCCGGTCGGGCTCGACGCCTATCCCTACACCGCCGGCTCGACCGTGCTGGACCCGGACCATGTCACCGGCGACATCCGGATCATGGTCGCCTGGTCCAAGGCCCGGCCGGAGATGGCGGGCCGCGACCTGGCCGAGATCGCCGCGGAATGGGGCTGCACCGAGAAGGAGGCGGCGGTGCGGCTGCACCCGGCCGGCGCCATCTATTTCCAGATGGACGAGGCCGATGTCCGCCGCATCCTGTCCTTCCCGCTGACCATGATCGGCTCGGACGGGCTGCCGCATGACAGCCACCCGCACCCCCGCCTGTGGGGCACCTTCCCGCGCGTGCTGGGCCATTACAGCCGCGACCTCGGCCTGTTCCCGCTGGAGACGGCGGTGCACAAGATGACCGGCCTGTCGGCGATGCGCTTCAACCTGGCCGACCGCGGCCTGGTGCGCGAAGGCCACGCCGCCGACCTGGTGGTGTTCGACCCCAACCATATCGCCGACGCCGCCACCTTCGAAGCCCCGAAGACCCCGTCCCGCGGCCTCGACTTCGTGCTGGTCAACGGCCGGATGTCCTGGCGCGCCGGCGAGACCGAGGTGGACCGGGCGGGAAGGCTGCTGGCGCAGACAGCATAATGCGGGCGAGTCTATGTGAATTGACCACTCATCAATCTGGCCCTTGGGCGGTCTGCGCCGGCTGGGATTTGAACTTCAGCAGCCGATCTTCACTGGCAAATTTCTCGATGATGGCCGTGAGGCTTGCGGCACGCTCCTCCATCGTATCGCCGGACGGCGGATGGGCGCGGCCCTGGGGCGTCGCCGCCCACTGCGCCTCGGCTCTGGCGAGCAGCAGCGGGCGCAGCATGGGCCACTCTGTCTTGTCGTAGTCCGCAAGCGGCCCGCGTTGAATGCCGAGCGCCGCCTCCCGCTCCGCCGCACCCGCATAAAGCTCGTCGCGCTGCGCGTCCGTCAGTGGCGGCAAGCCGGCCTTCTCGCGAGCGATATCGACGCCGCTGACATAGGCCTGTATGTGATCCGCGTCGACGTTTCGCTCAGGCGGCCAGCCATCGATCGCACGCGCAAAGCGCTCGCCGTCATCGGCATCAAGTCCCATTCCCTCAAACAGATCGCGTGCATGCGTGATGCGCTCGTCGAGCGGCAGTGCGTTGTCGAAGATCTCAGGGCTATGGCCGAGAATGGCATGCAGCAATTCATGCTCAAGGACCGGGTTTCCGTCCGTATCCAGCGCCGATTCCGGAATGTAGACCTCGCCATTGACGGTCACGCCTCCCGTGCCGGGATAACGACTCTCATAGTCTTCATCGCTGAGCACATGGATCTTCACGCCCAGCCGCTCCGCTTCGGCAATGATCTTTGCGCCGGTCGGAGACTGTTTCGACACTTCGGCCTTATAGCCCTCCAGCTTCTGCTGTCTCGCCCAAGCCTCCTTCACCATCCGCTCGATAAGGTCGGCGAAGCCCTCGCCTTTTTCGACACCCCCGCTGTTGCCGGGGTCGTCGACCGTCTTATCCGTCTCTCCCGCTGCTCCGCGCATGCGCGTCGATTGCGAAATCGCGTCATTGAAGGCTTGCTGCTGTGCCCATGAAACAGGCGCGGTTCGCCCGTTTTGCATCGATGCGCCGGTGTCGATCCGAAAAGACATGCCGCCTCTCCATCCCATTTGCGCAGATGAGCCGGAGAATACTACCTCTCGTCGCCTAGGTTTGAAATCCATTTGGTTTAAGATTTCGTTGCCGGCCGCTTTATGCGAAGCGCGTGCGGATTTGCGGCCTGGTTCGCGACGGCCGTGCCGCCGCCTCATCTCTTCGCTTGTGAGGCCAGTTCACAGCGATTCGTTGTGCCGGCGGGGCGGGCGGGCTATATCAGCCGCCAGGCGGCCCGAGCTCCGGGTCGATCGGTCCTGGAACGCGATGACTGACGTGGCGCACAAGCGGCGATTTCGATCGAAGCGATCCCCAGGTGGGATGCGCTGACGATCTCGCACGGCATCACGTCTGTCCTGCGGGTTCAGCAGCCCCACCGGTTCGGTGGGGCTTTTTTGTTGCCAACCCAGGAGCCTGTCATGCGACGACGATGCCGGATGAGCCGATTTATCATCCCCCCTCAAAACAAAAGTACTGCCATCGACGTCCAGTTCGCAAATAAAATTTGCGTAGTCGGATGATGTTTACTTAATTGCAAAAATGGTTTTGCAATATATCTTGAGTTTCTTTGATTTTATTATTGACTCACCAGCAAATACGGAATAGATATCGTCTATCGATCATCGGAAATTTGAAGCAGGATACGAATTGCCGTCGACTGAAGTCGTCCTCGCCTGGGTAGCTCAGTGGGTAGAGCGCCGGCTTGAAGTCCCGGAGGTCGCTGGTTCGGTCCCAGCCTCAGGCACCATGTTCCCGTAGCTCAACTGGATAGAGCGCCGGATTACGAATCCGGAGGTTGGAGGTTCGACCCCTCCCGGGAACGCCATCCCTTCCGTCCGCGACCTCACCGCCGGGATCGACAGGCGGGCGGGGATCGCCGATGCTGGCGGCCGATTTTCAGACCGGCCCGCGCGGCCGTGCATTTCCGGGGGAGATTTCGATGCTGGTCCTCGCCTTCCTGATCGGGTGCGTTGCCGGGCTGCGGACGATGACCGCGCCGGCCGCCGTCAGCTGGGCCGCGCATCTCGGCTGGCTGCCGCTCGACGGCACCGGGCTGGCCTTTCTCGGCGCTTCGATCACGCCCTGGCTGCTGACCGCCGCCGCGATCGCCGAACTGATCGCCGACCAGCTGCCGCGGACGCCGAGCCGGAAGGTGCCGGTGCAGTTCGGCGCCCGGATCGTCAGCGGCGCGGTCTGCGGCGCCGCCTTCGGCATCGTCGGCGGCTCGGTGATCGTCGGCCTCATCGCCGGCGTGGCCGGCGCCGTGGCCGGCACCCTGGTGGGCTACGAGCTGCGGTCCCGGCTGGCCCGAGCCATGGGGCGCGACCTGCCGATCGCCCTACTGGAGGACGCGGTCGCGATCGGCAGCGCGGCCTGGATCGTCACGTCGGTGTGAACAGAGGCGACCCTCACTCCCCCGCCAGCGCCTCGGCCAGCGGCCGGCGCTGGATCAGCCAGGCGGGCAGTGCGGCCAGGGCGAAGCCGATCAGCAGCACCGCCAGCGCGATCCAAAGCTCGGCCGTGCCCAGGGTCGGCTGCAGGGCGATGCCGGTCTGGGCCGCGAGCGCCCGGCTGATGACGAAGGACAGGGCCCAGCCGCCCGCCAGGCCGAGCAGCACGCCCGCCGCCACCAGCGCCGCGGTGAAGCCCCAGGCGACGGCGAAGACGTAGCGGCGCGGCGCGCCCAGGGCCCGCAGGGTGACGAATTGCGGCGTCAGCAGGCGCAGCAGGATGACGACGCTGGCGACCAGCGCCAGCAGCACCAGCGCCTGGGTGACGATCGCCAGCAGCGCCATCAGCCGCCGCAGGTCGCCGAGGATGCCGTACAGCTTGATCAGCGCCTCGGCCGGGAAGAACGCCATGGATCCGTCGGTGGCATAGGCCTGCCGCAGCCGGTAGGCGCCGGCGACGTCCTTGGCGTGCAGCACCGCCGCCGGGATGCCCGGGGTGCGGGCCGGGTCGAAGGGCGGGCCGATCCGCGCCTCGCCCTCGGCATGGCCGTCCGGCAGGCCGTGCACCGCCCAGACCAGCTCGACCGGCACCACGATGGCCCGGTCCCAGGGCGAGCCGGTCGGCTTCATCCGGCCGACCACGGTCAGCTCGATGTCGTGGCCGTCGGCCTCGCCGTGATCGGCATGCTCCTCCTCCGCCTCATGGCCGTCATCGTCCTCTTCCGCAGCCCTGGCGTGGACGCCGTGGGTCGGCCGGAAGCGGTCGCCGAGGCGCAGCGGCGATGCGGCGCCGATCACGGCCTCGGCCCGTGACCCGAAGACCCGGCCCTCCGCCAGCCCGTCGGAGAGATGCGCCACCAGCGCCGGGATGGCGCCGACGATCGGGCTGCCGCGCAGGCTGTCGCCGAAGGCGAGCGGCGAGACGAAGGCAGGGCGGTCGTCGTTCAGCAGCGCCGCCGTGACCTCCGGCGCCAGCAGCCGGACCGCGCCGGGCTGCAGATAGACCGCGGTCAGCAGCGTGTCGGTCTGGCTGCCCGGCGCCGCCACCACCAGGTCGAACCGGTCCGCGGCCCGGGCGCTGCCGGTGCGCAGGGCGCGCTCCTGCGACAGGATGGCGACCGACAGGGCCACGCCGGCGCCGACCAGCAGCACGAACACCAGGGCGGTGAAGCGATAGCGCCGCAGCGCCGCCCCGATCACCGGCCACGGATTCACCGGAAGGCTCCGGGGAGGGCCACGGCCGCCGGCACGGCCTCCGCCGGCTCCTCGGCTTCGGCCAGGGCACCGGCCCGCAGGGTCAGGACGGCCGCCGCCCGCCCGGCCAGCGCCGGGTCGTGGGTGGCGCAGACGACGATCTTGCCGGCTCCGGCCAGTTCCGCCAGCGCCGCGGCAACGCGCTCGCCGTTCTCGGCATCCAGGCTCGCCGTCGGCTCGTCCGCCAGGATGATCGGCGGGTCCAGCAGCAGCGCCCGGGCCAGGGCCACGCGCTGCTGCTCGCCGCGCGACAGCCGCGCGGCGGGAACGGCCCGGTCGGGCACCTCGAAGCGCGCCAGCAGCTCGCGCGCCCGCGCCCGCAGGGCGGGATCGAGCCGGGAGCGCGAGAACAGCGCCGGCAGGGTGACATTGGCCAGCGCCCCCAGCTCCTCCACCAGCCGGAACTGCTGGAACACCAGCCCGCACTGCCGGCGGCGCCAGGCGTCGCGCGCGCCTTCGGCCAGGCCGCTGACGACGGTGCCGCCGAAACCGACCTCGCCCTCGGCCGGGCGGACGATCCCGGCCAGGGTGTGGATCAGCGTGGTCTTGCCCGAGCCGGACGGCCCGACCACGACGGTCAGGCGGCCGGCCGGGAAGCGCGCCGAGACCGACCGCAGCGCCTCGATCGGCGCGCCGGTCCGGTCGCGGAACCGGGCGGAGATGCCGCGGGCCGTCAGCTCCGGCGGCCCGGCGGCATCCGGCATCACGACAGCTCGAAGGTGGCGTCGACCAGCCGGACCCGGCTGACGAAGCCGGTGGCGGCGTCGGTGGCCGGGCCGATCTCCAGCACGCCCCTGGCCACGATCAGCGCGCCGGGGTCCACCGCCTCCTCCCGCTCGCGCATCCGGACGAAGACGATGCTGTCGATCCAGTCGCCCTCGGAGGCGCAGAACGGGCAGGTCTCGACCGGCGCGTTGGACAGGATGAAGAAGTCGGAATCGACCTTCAGATGCGGCGCCATGAAACCCTGGATCGAGACCCGGGTGCCGGCCAGGGATTGCGCCTTGGGCGAAAAGCTCATGTCCCGGCCGTAGAGCTGGAACATGCGGATTCGCTGCTCCTCGGCCCGGCCCCGCCGGCCGGCGAGCGTCAGCGCCGCCAGCCCGGCGGTCAGGGTTCGGGTGAACAATCCGCGTCGCGTGATCATTCCGGTGCCCTCCGTCGATGACGGGCCCAGCCTCTCATTCCATGCCGGCTGCGGCGAGAACGGTCGCGAGGCTGGTCGCCATGCCCTTGACCATCGGCTCCTTCTCGACATCGAGCCATTCGTCGAGCGAATGCGCCCGGCCGTTCTTGTCCGGCCCGTTCTTGCCCAGGGTCACGGCGGGGATGCCGAGGCTCCAGGGGATGTTGGAATCGTTCGACCCCTCGCGCGGCCCCTTGAACTCGTAGCCGGCGGCCAGGATCGACGCCTTGGCCAGCTGGAACAGCGGCTCGGTCTCGGCGATGGTGCCCGCCGGCCGATCGCCGATCACCGTGGCCTCGACCGTGATCTTGCCCTCCTTGGTGGAGCGGGCGAAGTTCTCGGTGTCGGCCGCCTGCTGGATGATGGCCAGCAGGCGCTGCTCCATCTTGGCCAGCTCCGCGGCGTCGCCGGACCGCATGTCGACCTCCATCGACACCTCGAGCGGGATCGAGTTGACCGAGGTGCCGCCCTTCAGCACACCGACATTGTAGGTCACCTTCGGGTCGGTCGGAACCTCCGTCCGGGCCAGCAGCGAGATCGCCTCGGCCAGGGCGTAGCTCGGATTGACCAGGCCGAAGGCGCCGAAGCTGTGGCCGCCCGGCCCCTTGAAGGCGATGCGGTAGCGCTTCGACCCGACGCCTTGATTGGTGAACGTGTCCGCCGACCCGCCTTCCATCGAGAAGAAGGACTTGATCCGGTCCTTGTACTTGCCCTCGGTGAACAGGTGGCGCACGCCGCGCAGGTCGCCCAGCCCCTCCTCGCCCACTGTGCCGACGAACAGGATGGTGTCCTTGTGCCTGATCCCGGCCGCGTCCATGGCGCGGATATAGGACAGCAGCGCCGCCAGGCTGAAGGTGTCGTCGCTGACGCCCGGCGCATTCAGCCGGGTGCCGTCGCGCCGGACCGTGACGTCGGTGCCTTCCGGGAACACGGTGTCGAGATGGGCGGAGACCACGACGACGCGGTCGTCGGTGCCCGTGCCGCGGCGCAGCCCGAGGACGTTGCCCTCCTCGTCGATCTCCACCTCGGCCAGGCCGGCGCTCTTGAACAGCTCGGCATAGGCCTTCCCCCTCGCATCCTCCTTGAAAGGCGGAGCCGGGATCTCGACCAGGCGGATGCCCTCCGCGACATAGGGCTCGTAATTCTTGTCGATATGCTCGACGGCGGCCTTGTAGGCGGCGCTGTCCCGCACCTTCTGGATCTGCGCCGTCGCCTGGGTCGCCGCATCCTCGGCGAAGGCCGGCAAGGCCAGGCTGACCACCATCGCGGCGGTCAGAACCGATACGCCTGGCAGAACCGATAGGCTCGGCAGAATCGATATGCGTTGCAGAAACGACATGCGCCCCCTCCCTGACATTCCGTATACCGGGAACGCTACCACTTGTCAGACAAGCGTCAAGCCATCGTCGAGATCATTGCGGGGCGAGCCGGCGCGGGCTCACACCGGCTCCACCCCGGCCAGCAGGATGCGCAGCACGAAGATCACCCACATCGCCAGCAGCAGCACGAAGCCGGCGGCGAAGGCGCCGAAGCGGGGGGTCAAGCGGTTCGCGCCGGTGTGCACCGCCACATGCAGGAGGCGGGTGGCGACGAACAGCCAGGACATCACCACGAACGGCAGGTCCGCCTTCTTCGTCATCATCGCCAGGATCACCAGCACGAAGAACAGCACCGGCAGCTGCAGCTGGCTGTGAAAGCTGTTCCCGACCTGGGTGGCCCGCGCCGGCCACGCCGGCTGGCCGAGGACGATGTCGGCCGGCCGCACCTCGCCCCGCCGCAGCGCGCCGGCGCGCTCCCGCAGCAGCCAGACCGCCAGGACGAAGATCAGCGCCACCTGCACGAAGACCGGGAGGAGGATGGCTGGCACGGTCATGACCGGGGTCTCCGCGGTTCGGCGGCCGTCACACCTGGGTCATCACCGCGAAGCCGAGGGCGACGAGCAGCAGGAATCCCCAGAAGGCCCAGTTCAGGTACTTCTCGAGATAATGCCGCACCTGGTCGCCATAGATCCGCATCAAGACCGCGATCAGGAAGAAGCGCAGGCCGCGCGACACGATCGACGACAGGATGAAGGGCACGATCGGGAACTGGGCCACGCCGCTGGTGATGGTCACCAGCTTGTAGGGGATCGGCGTCACCCCCTTGGCCAGGATGATCCAGCTGCCCCATTCGGCGTATTTCTGCTGGAACTCGTGGAACCCGGCCTGCAGCCCGTAGAGGTTGATCAGCCAGGAGCCGACCGTCTCGAACAGGAAATAGCCGATGGCGTAGCCGACCAGGCCGCCGACCACCGAGGCGACGGTGCACAGCCCCGCCAGCCACCAGGCCCGCCGCGGGTTGGCGAGCATCATCGGGATCAGCACGACATCGGGCGGGATCGGGAAGAACGAGCTTTCGGCGAAGGACACGCCGGCCAGCGTCCACTGCGCCCGCGGCCCATGCGCCGCCCGGATCAGCCGGTCATATTGCCGCCGGATGAACCCCGGCCGCTCGACCCCGGCCTGCCCGCCTCCGGCCTGAAGACCCCCGTCCTGCACCACGCGCCGCTCCCCTGCCCCGGTCCCTCGTGCCATGGTCATAGACGGCGGCCGGGCCGGTGTCACGGGTGGGAATGGAGGGAGCGGCCCGGACGCCTGTGGCGACGGGCCTGTGATCGAGCCCTCACCCAGGAGAGCCGCCATTGCGGCGTTCGATCCGGTGCGCGCAAGCCGACAAACCCGGCCAGGTGGAACCGACCAGATGACCGGAGGACGATGGAGGCTTGTCCAGGTAGTCCATGGAGGGGACCCGCGCCGGAGCGGAGTGCCCACAAGACGCGACGCAGCGCAGGCGCGGGGAGGCACTGTGGGCCCACCTGGGCAACGGGGGGATCTCGGCAGGGCGCAGTCAGCAGGACCGGGATCGAAACAGCAACCGCTCTTCAGATCCGGCCTTTGGAGGTCGGATCGTTCTGATTGCCGAAATCTGAACGCCGTCCTGACGCCTGCGAACCGGACATCCCTCATGGCCGCGACGGTTCAGCTCCCAAGGGCGAAGGCCGGTTTGTCCCCATTGCCGTCATCCAGAGGCCTTCAAGGGCGCTCCGAACCGGACATTCCTCATCGTGGCGCCGGCTCCCGAACTGGACCTCAGGGCCGGGGCCGGTTGGCCCGGCCAGCCATCAGGGCTTCGGATGCCCTGCGATGTTGCGGGAGACGCAACGATACTGCCGTTTCGCTACGTGGCTGGTCAGGAGAATGCTATTTTTGGTCTCGTTTGCAGATAGAAGGAAGTTTTAAGGGAACGGATCGTGACGAGTGACCTTGCCGAACGGCCTCCGCGGTCCTTCACCTTCGGGCCCTTCGTGCTCATTCCCGAGCGCCAGTTGCTCTTGCAGGGCGAGGCTCCCGTTCGGGTAGGAGGCCGTGCACTGGACATCCTGACGGCCCTGGTCGAGCGCCCGGGCGAACTCGTGGGCAAACGCGAATTGATGGCGCGCGCCTGGCCGAACATCATCGTCGACGAGGGCAACCTCAAAGCCAATATGGCGGCCTTGCGACGAGCCCTCGGCGATGGCGTTGGAGCCGCGCACTACATAGCGACGGTAACGGGGCGGGGCTATCGGTTCATTGCGCCCGTCCGAGTCAGTGGACTGTCTGGCTTCGCGTCACCCCCCCGCGCGGCGACAGCGCGCAGCCACAATTTGCCGATCGCGACAACGAGGATCTTCGGAAGGGCGGATGCGATCCAAGCCATTCAACGCGATCTGGATGCGTCCCGGCTCGTGTCGATTGTCGGTGCCGGCGGCATCGGAAAAACGACGGTTGCTCTGGCCGTCGCCGAGCGGACGATCGGGCTGTTCAGAGACGGCGTATGGCTGATCGATCTGGCGCCGTTGAAGGATCCTTCGCTCGCGCCCAACGCCATCGCGGCTGCGATCGGCCTAGCAACGCACTCTGCGAACATGCTCGCTGCGTTGGGCAGCTATTTGCGCGATTGCGAGATGCTGCTCGTGCTCGACAATTGCGAGCACATCATTGAGGCCGCTGCCCTCTGTGCGGATCGAATCCTGGCCGAAACGCCAGATGTGAGGATCCTCGCCACCAGCCGGGAGCCGCTTCGCGTGAGAGGGGAACGCGTCCGCAGGCTGCCAGGACTGGGCGCGCCGCCCACTTCGTCTGACTTAAGCGCTGCGGAAGCGCTCAGGTTTCCCGCCATTCAGCTCTTCGTAGATCGCGCGACCGACAGGCTTGAGTCGTTCGAACTGAGCGACGCTAACGTACGGATGGTCGCTGAGATTTGCCGGCGACTCGATGGTCTCGCATTGGCGATCGAACTTGCGGCGACGCGCGTCGACTCCTTCGGCATGGACGGATTGCTCGCGCATCTGGACGATCGATTCCGCCTGCTGAGCGGGCTTCGCGCCAGCCCCGAGCGCCATCGCACACTGACAGCGATGATCGACTGGAGCTACGATCTTCTCTCGGACAGCGAGTGCGCGGTCATGCGCCGGCTGTCGGTCCTTCCCGGTTCGTTCAGTCTCGATTCCGCCTGCGCCGTCGCCGGTGAGGGCCTTGAACGAGTGCGGGTAATCGATGACCTGGCCAACCTCGTCGCAAAGTCTCTGCTTTCGGTGGATGTGGATGCCGACGACCTTGCATACCGCGCCTTGGAGACGACGCGTGCATACTGTCTCGAACGACTGCGGCTGAGCGGTGAGGAAGAGATGGCCCGCCGCCGACATGCGGAGCATATCTGCGCGGTTCTGGAGCGGGCAGCGAGCGAGTGGGCCCAACGGCCGGCCCCGGATTGGGCGCGTGCCTATGGAGGCGTCCTCGACGACCTACGCTCGGCGCTAGACTGGGCCAGAGGGGCTGCCGCGGACAGATCACTGTGCATTCGACTCGCTGTCGCGGGAAGCCTGCTCTGGAACCACTTCTCTTTTACCGAAGAATGCCGCGTCCGCGTCTCGCAGGCGCTCGATGAACTCGATGCAGCGGGACTTGTCGGGACGGCGGCCGAGATGCAGCTTCAGGTGTCGTTCGCAGGCACGACGATGTTCACGCGCGGCGCCATACCCGTGGCCATGGACGCGATGCGACGGGCGTTGGAAATTGCCGTTCGGATTGGTGACATCGACCATCAACTCCGTTGCCTACGGATGATCGGTACATACCAGCTGTTCGGCGGCGAGCACGATGCCGGGATCGGGACGCTTGAGACCTTCGTTTCAGTCGCCGCCGCGGCAGACCCCTCTGCGTTGCCGGCGGGCGAAACGCATTTGGCCGTAGCCGACCTGTTCATCGGCCGGCTTGAAGGCGCTCGGAAACGCATTGAACGCTTTTATGGGAACTATTTGAAAGACTCCAAGGACCCGCGGTTCGCGCGTTTTCTGTACGATAGAAATGTCGATGTCGGAAATATTCTGTCGCACATACAGTGGCTGACGGGGCTCCCCGACACGGCCGCGTGCACTACGGAGGTGACAATCGCGCTCGCGCGAGAGACCAAGCATGAGCTTTCTCTGAGCAATGCTCTCGCATGGGCTAGTCTAACCTTCCTTATGAGTAGGCGTTACCAAGAATGTGGCCGCTTTGCCGCGATGCTCGACGATCAAGTCGTGCGGCACGGTATCGTCATCTGGCGGCCGGTTGCCATGTTCTGTCGCGGTGCAGTGGCATGCGCGCAAGATGAAACGGCGGCCGAAGGGCTAGATGTGCTCGAGCAAGCTGTGGGGGAGTTCCGCGCCATAAGGCATCTGGCACGATTCCCCTTCTATCTCGGCGGCTTCGCGGACGCACTCGCCAAGTGCGGCCGCCTGACTGATGCCGCCACCACCATCCAGGAAGCGCTCGATCGCGCCCGCGCGCAGAACGAACAATGGTGCGTTCCTGAGCTTTTGCGCATCCGGGCCTCCATTTTAACGGACGATGTCCGGCCGGATGAGGCGGAGACGCTCCTCGTCGAGTCGATGGCTCTGGCCCGGGAAATCGGTGCGCTGTCATGGCGGTTGCGATCAGCCAACGATCTCGCAAAGCTCTGGCGCGCCTGGTCGCTGGCGGATGATGTACACAAGATGTTGCGGCCTATTTATAACGAATTTACCGAAGGGTTCGAAACGCACGACCTTGCCGTCGCAGCCGACCTTCTCGCCTCGCTCGCACACCTCGGAGATGGCCAAGCGGTCTAAAGCACGCCGGTTATTGGCGCGACACAGCCCGCGGGTCGAACTCGAACTG
>NZ_JASATH010000214.1:0-13616 GCF_038440215.1 Inquilinus sp. OTU3971
CCGCGCCGCAGCGGCGAACGGGCGCTGGGATCGCCCGTTCATCTCACGGCCTCAGAACGGGATGCGGGCGTAGACGTCGCCCGACACCGGCCACACCGCGTCGTCGAACGACACCCCCTGCGCCACCGGGAAGGCCTCGAACAGGGCACGGCCGTCATAGCGCAGCGGCTGCCAGGTCTCGTCGATCCAGGTGATCACGTCCTCCCACGGCGTCTCCAGGCTGCGGTCGCGGCAGAAGGCGATCACGCCCGGCTTGCCGACGCCGGAGTAGAAGTCGCGGATGCGGTGGTCGATCCGGTTCTCCGGATCGTCGACGTCGAGCAGCAGCCGGCCGCCCTCATAGGTGCCGAACCAGCCGCAGGGCACGCCGTAGGTCTCGGCGATCACCATGCCGTGCAGGCTGGTCGAGATGATCCGCTTGCACGACACGATCTCCTCCACCTTGGCGGCGAAGGCGTCGACCTTCGGCGCGGTGTAGGTGTTGATCAGCCGGATCGAGCCCGCCAGGCTGGGCGGGATGTTGTAGCGCTTCAGCGCCTCCTTCACCCCCGATTGCGGGTCCATCGAGGCCAGCTCGGAGATGTGCAGGATCACGCCGAGCTCATGCGTCTTCTTGACGTGGTGCATCGGCATGATGCGCGGCAGGAACCAGACCGGGTCGCCGAACACGTCCGGCACGGTGATGCCCTGGCCGCGCAGCACCGCCTGGGTCTTGCGGCCGCGCACGCCATGCACCACGAAATCGGTGTTCTGCGGCCGCATGTATTGCCGGATCGAGCGGTCGACCGGGTTCAGCGTCGCATCCATGCCGGTGCCCCAGAAGTGCAGCACGCCGTTCTTCTGGGCATGGCCGATGGTGCCGACCGCGACCATCCGCTCCGACGCGTCGTCGAAGGCGGCGCGGCGCACCGGCAGGCCGGCGATGGCGGCGACCACCACGGCGCTGAGCGCATCGCCGAGATTGGCGTGCGGATGCTCGCTGGTGGTGGCGACCCAGGACAGCGGCACCGACAGCCGCTTGGCGTTGAAGCGCAGCAGCGTCTCCAGCCGGTCGCGGGACGCCGACTCGGGCTTGGCCGCCGCCGGGGCGGCGACGACCGGGGCCGGCGTGGGCTCGAGCACGGGCTCCGGCGCCCGGGCGAGGGCGGCGGAGCCGGCGGTCATCGGCGCGGCAGAGGCAGCGGCGGGCTTGGCTGGGGCGGGGGGCGAAGGCACGGTGGTCATGGCGGAAACAACCTTGAGGGCCGGGGCCGGCTTGGCGACCGGGACCGGAGCCGGGGCGGAAGCCACGGTTTCGGACTTGGTCTCGCCGGCCCGGGCCAGGGCGACGCGCTTGCGGTCTTCCCGACGCAGCTCGTCGACGGAATGCTGAAGCACGAGACCGGTCAGCACCGGGTGGTCCCACACGGTCTTGCCGGCCGGCGCCGCCAGCGGCTTGGCGTCGAGCGGGAACGCGTTGATCAGCGCGTCCTCGTCGATCGACACCGGCTCCCACACATCGTCGATGGTGTCGATCACGTCCTGCCAGTCGGTGGCGATGCCGCGCGGCTGGCTGTAGCTCCAGATCTTGTCCTTGCCGATGCCGGTGTAGAGGTCGACGATCCGGAGGTCGGTCGTGCCCTCGGGGCTGAGCTCGGTCAGCGCCAGGCCGGCCTCGTTGCCCTGCGGCGAGAAGTACAGGCAGGGGATGCCGTAGCTTTCGGCGATCACCATGCCGTGCAGACTGGTCGAGACGATGCGCTTGCAGGCCAGGATCTCATCGACCTTGTCCTTGAGCCCGCCGATGCCGATCGGCGTCACCGTGCTGATCAGATGCACCCGGCCGGCGAGCTCGGCCGGCACCTCGAAGCGCTTGTAGTCGGCGCGCGGGTTCGCCTGGGCGAAGGAGCGGTCGGCCAGCTCCGACAGGTGCAGGATGACGCCGATATCCCACTTCTTCTCGACCTTCGGCTTGTAGAAGCGCGGCAGCAGCCAGACCGGGTCGCCATAGACGCCGCCCTTGGCCTTGCCGCCGAGCAGCTTGGCCGAGACCGGGCCGCGGCTGGCCGGGACGTGGAACGTGGAGTCCGGCGGCACGGTGAAGGGCAGCCGCTCCGGCACCGGCGCCGACGGATTCTTCCAGCCCGAGCAGCCGGTGCCCCAGAACCAGACTTCGCCACCCTCGAACCCATGGCCGATGGTGCCGACCGCGCCCATGCGCACGGATTTCGACTTGGTCGGGACGCGGGCGATGTCGAGGCCGGACAGCAGGGCCACCATGACCGGACTGAGCGCATCGCCGAAGTTCAGATAGTCCATCTCCTTGGTCGAGCCGGCCCAGGAGAGCGGGATCTGTCCCGCGTCGCGCGTGGCCCGCAACAAGCTGTTCATCATGCGCCTCGTCCACTTCGAAAGGGTCGGTTTCGGGTCGCCGGACCGGGATGCCGCATCAGGCCCGGTCCGGCAGGGGCCGCCGCAGCAGCGCCGCCATGCGCCGCAGCGGCCCGGCCGCCGGCCGGGCCTCGGCGGCGGCGGGTCGGATCACAGTCTGGGGTTGGTGCTGCAGCGGGATCTGCCGCAGCACCGGATGTTCGAACACGGTCTCGCCGTGCTGCGGCTGCAGCGGGTTCAGGTCCAGCGGGAAGGCCTCGAGCAGCGGCTGCGTGTCGAATTCCGGTGGCGCCCAGGCCCGGTCGATCGCCGCCATCAGCGCCGGCCAGTCGGTGCGCTCGCGGCGCGGCTGGCCGTAGATCGGCAGGCTGGTCCGGCCGAGGCCGCGATAGAGGTCGACGATGCGGAGGTCGAGCGTGCCGTCGGGGTCGAGTTCCGCCATGTGCAGGCCGCGCGGCGCCCGGGGCGAGAAGTACAGGCAGGGGATGCCGTAGCTTTCGGCGAAGACCATGCCGTGCAGGCTGGTCGACACGATCCGCTCGCATTCCAGGATCTCGTCGAGCCGGGCCCGCATGCCGTCCAGGCCGATCGGCGTCACCGTGTGGATCAGCCGGACGTCGCCGGCCAGCTCCGCCGGAATCTCGTAGCGGATGTGCTCCGCCTTCGGCCGGACCTCGAAGGAGCGGCCCTGCAGGTCGGCGAGATGGATGATGACGCCGAGCTTCCACTTCTTCCGCCGCGGCGCGGGATGGAAGCGCGGCAGCAGCCAGACCGGGTCGCCATAGACCGCCGGACCGGCGGCGTCCTCCCCGCCCAGGATCCGGCGCGACACCGGCCCTCGGGTGGCCGCGATGTGCAGGCGCGTGCCGGGCAGCGGCCCCACCGGGACGCGCTGGTCGGCCGGGGCCGAGGGGTTGCGCCAGCGCGAGCTGCCGGTGCCCCAGACCACGACCTCGCCCTCCTTCAGGCTGTGGCCGATGGTGCCGACCGCGGCCATCCTGAGGCGCCGGGATTCATGCGCCATATGCTCGACCGGCAGGCCCGCCAGCAGCGACACCATCACCGCGCTCAAGGCGTCGCCGAGATTGACGTAGTCCTGCTCGCGCGTCGCCGCCACCCAGGTCAGCGGCACGATCTGCCGTTCCCTGACCGAGGCGGCCAAAGCGCGAATGGTCTCGTTGCCCGGCACGGCCATCGGTTGTCCATGATTCCAGTTTCGACCCAAAGGTTTTAAGCCGGAATCGTCGCCGCTGTCATGCCTTTTGCGGTGCGAAATCGCAGTGCGAAGCAAAAATCTGCATCGGAGTGGTCCGGAGGCACCTTGCGGTTTGGGTTTAGAATCCGTTTTCAGATCAATATGATGTGCCGAGCAAACCTGAAACCGGCATTTCCGGGAGACCGGGCGGTGCATTCGCGAATCACCCGCCGAAGCAAAACCTTCGAAAGCTTCCCGTGCGACATCCGGCCGCTTCGCCGCAGCGACGGTTTCGCCCATGCTGGCCGCGGGGGAGCCACGTCCGACACGCAATCATGAGGCAGTGCATGCAGCTCCGTTTCCTGGCCCTCCCCGCCGCCCTGGCGCTGGCCGCCGGCCTGGCCGCGCCGCCGGCCCGGGCCCAGGCCCAGTCCGACAAGCTGGAAGACTTCATGATCATGGATGTCTGCGTCGACCAGCACGACCGGATCGAGCCGGCGCTGGTGCCGGGCGACCGCGACTGCACCCGGCGCCGCAACATCCGCGCCGGCGAGGCCGTGCCCTATCACCTGCACAACTTCCCCAGCCCCGGCGCCCCCTGCCCGCAGCGGCTGGGCACGGTGTCGAAGGACAACATCCCGATCGAGAAGCAGGGCGTCACCCGCATCGTCAGCTTCTACGACCGCGGCGTCGACCACAGCTGCCCGGACGCCAAGCCGGAGGAACCCAGCTTCGGCAAGCTCGACACCGGCCGCGAGGGCGGCTCGGTGCAATGGGTCGACGAGCGCTGGGGCTACATCATGGGCAGCTGGAGCCCGGTCGCGCTGTCCTACTGGCTGACCCCGTCCTGCGAGGGCGCGCCCGACACCTCCGGCCGGTTCCGCTACGGCTGGGTGATCGGCCCGGCGACGCTGCCGCCGGAGGGCCAGGGCGGCTTCTCGACGTTCCAGAGCAAGCTGGTCACCGCCAAGGACGGCGGCGAGCCGGAGGCCGGCTGCCCGAAGCGCTTCGCCCGGCCCTTCACCCTGTGGATGCGCGACCGCTTCGCCTACAAGGACGGCCAGTCGCTGGACAGCCTGATCTCGCTGCGCTTCTCCAGTTCCAGCAAGGACGGCAAGGGGCCGGGGCCGGCGACCCAGGTCGAGATCACCTACTGGACCAAGGAGTTCGGCCTGACCCGCTGGGAGAAATGGGCCCGCGCCGACTGGGTGCATCCGCGCAGCCGCCAGGCCGCCGCGACCCTGGGCAAGACCCTGTTCGAGCGCGACACCTGCAGCCCGCCCTACAGCTTCCGCAGCAGCCCGGTGCCGGGGCTGACGATCAGCGACAGCGGCAGCAAGAACGATTACAGCCGGACCCTGACGCAGGGGGACGAATCCCATGCCTGGCACATGTCGCTGTGCAGCGACTACACCAACATCGTCAAGGATCCGGCCGGCGGCTTGGTGCCGCCCTGGGGCCAGGCGCTGAGCAACATGTTCTGGGTGGAGTAGCCCGAGACAGGCTTCCGGCGTGTCTAGCGCCGGAAGCCGTCGGGCGGCGGCCCTTCCGACCGGCGGCCGGGAACCGGTTTGATCCGGTCGTGCCGCAGCCCGGCGGGTGCCCCGCGACGATGCTGGCGGCGCGCCCGCCCGGCCTCGACCCGCCGGGTCTCCTCCTGCAGCCGCAGCACCGTCGGCCCGCCGCCCTCCGACGGTGGCGCCAGCCGCCGGCGCCAGGCCTGGCGCTCCTGATGCGAGGCTGGCGGCAGCATCGGATAGGCTTCGGGCAGGCCCCAGCGCCGGCGATACTGGTCCGGGCTGAGCCCATGCGCCAGGTCGAGATGGCGACCGAGATCGCGGCAGACCTGGCCGTCCTCCAGACAGATCAGGAAGCCGAGGCCGATGGTCTCGGGCAGCGGCACCGGCGGCACCGGGGCCGGCGCGGCGACGCGACGCCGGGCCGGACGCCGCGGCGGGGCCGAGAGATCGTCGAACGCCGCCAGGATCTTCCGGACCAGTACGGGATCCTCCGGTATGGCCGCAGGCTGGCGCGAGCGGAAGGCCCGCGCGATCTCGGCCGCGAAATCCCGGTGCTGCGGCAGCGACCGCCGGAGGTCGATCTCGGCCCCGGCCAGGTCCCGGCCTGCCTTCCGGCCCGCTTCGTCAAGCTGGTCCATTCGCATTCATCCGTCCTTCCGACGCACAGCTTTGAGGCCGGCTCGACCCGATCGGAACCACTGTCGGCAAAGGCTACTGCAGGCGCTGTCCCCACCAACCCAGTGTTTCCACGGTCGGCCGACCGACCGACATGGTTCCCCCCTCCCTTGAACGTTTTGTCGTTGGTTGCAAAGCAGCGGCGCATATTCGGCTATTGTATGATCCGAATCGCGAAATCAGCCTACCAGCAAGCGTGAGGCAGGTTAATCCTTAAAAACTATTGCGGAAGACCGTTTTAAATCAAAGCGCCTTCGCCGAGCCTGGTACCAAGCCGGCGCCAACAGTGGTCCGGTGGTCTGCCGTGCTGGAATCCCTCTGGAATCTCTGCGGAGTCCGGCCGGCCGGGATCTTTCCGCGACCCGGCCATTGCGGAAGCCCGGAAAATATGCCAAGATTTCGATATAAAGAGTTTGAGTTCCTGCAGACAGGTGGTCGAATTCACCGACGACAGGCGGCGGCCGGGGGATTTCCGGCCTTCTCCATAACCCAAGGTACAACCCACAGGCTGCAATGTCGCGAGGATCGGAGGGTGTCGGAAGGCGTTTATCGGCTGCTCTGCAGGCCCGGAACCGGCATTTTATGCCGCAGCACCTGGATCGAACAGCATTGCGTTATCATCTTGCGGAAATCGAGCGAAACACCCTAAAATTGAACCTAGAATTTTAGCCATCCAGTGGAGGGAGGCGATTCGAATCCTTCGGCGGCCGCAAATTCAACCCGCGCCTCGCCTCCCGGACGGATCGCTAACTAAGAAAGAGCAGCATGGCCCGCCCAAGCGAAACCGAGATCCTGAGGTTCACCAAAGAAATCGTTGTCGCCCATGTGTCCCGGAACACGCTCGACAGCGAAAGCCTTCTCGACCTGATCCGCAACGTCTACACGACCTTGAGCGCCACCCAGGGCGCGGCGGTTGACGGCGAGGTCGAGCTGCCGAATGTCGGGCCTGACGGCCTGGTGCCGGTCGAAGGGGCTGGCGCCGAGCACGAGGCGGAGCCTGCGGCGCCGCCGGTTCCGGCCGTGCCGATCGAGGATTCGGTGACCCCGGACTACATCGTCTGCCTGGAGGACGGGCGCCGCTTCAAGACCATGAAGCGCTGGCTGCGGGCGACCTACGGGCTGAGCCCGGAGCAGTACAAGGAGCGCTGGGGCCTGCCGGCGGACTATCCGCTGACGGCGCCGAACTACACCAAGGCGAAATCGGCCGACGCCAAGCGCCAGGGCCTCGGCTCCGGCCGCCCGGCCCGCGTCGCCCGCGCCAGCCGGCCCGGCCGCCAGCGCGCCGCGCGCCCGAGCGAGCAGAAGACCAAGCGCTGAACCACCACGATCCGGCCGCTGCGGGACGCGGCCGGATCGTTCGTGGGGTCGGGCCCGACGGGTGCCGCGTCTGCCCGGCCCAGCCAGCCGCCCCTGACGAAGCGTCCGCAGGGCGACCGGGATCACCGGCCGTCGGCAGAGCCGATTGGCGTCTGCAGCCGACGGATTTCGCCGATGAGAGCCGGCACGTCCTGATGGCGTTGCCCGGGCGCGTCTTTGCTCGATCTCGACGAGTGCAGCTTGGCGCCGCGTCCTTGACGTCGCCCATTCAAGACGATTTTGGATTAGACAAACGGGTCGCGTGATGCTGCAGGCAGCGACAAAGCCCGGCCACCATCGGCGCTGACCAGCCGCGACATTCGGCGCTCCGATGGCTCGAGCAGCGGCACCCGATCGGCGAACCGGGTCATGCCGGGTGCGCCGGCTGTTCGCCGCCGCGTGACCTGACTGACAGAACCTATCCCGCGGGATAGCTCGCCCTCTCCCTCGACCCAATCGACCGCAAACACGCCTCGACGTAGCGTCGTCCATGCCGTGTGTAAGGCGATGAGCAGGAGACAGATATGAGCCCGGACAGCATCTCACACCCCGATCGACCGAGGCCCGACGAGTTGGTTCCGTCGCGCTACGCGCTGCGGATCGGCGAGATCGACGTGCTGGTGGTCAGCGATGGGGTGCTGCCGCTGCCGACCGCGATGTTGGCCCACAACGTCGACCCGGCTGTCCGGGCGGCCTGGCTGAAGGATATGTTCCTGCCGCCGGACGCGTTCGATTGGGCGCTGAACGTGGTCGTGCTGCGCAGCGGCGACCAGACCATACTCGTCGACGCCGGGCTGGGGTTCGACCCGGACTTGCACCTGCCGCGGGCCGGGCAGTTGATCAAGCGACTGGAGGCCGCCGGCATCGATCTTGCGTCCGTGACCGACGTGGTGCTGACCCACATGCACATGGACCATGTTGGCGGGCTGCTCGTCGACGGGGTGAAGGACCGGCTGCGTCCGGACCTGCGGATCCACGTGTCGGCCGCCGAGGTCGAGTTCTGGGGAGCGCCCGATTTCTCCCAAGTCTCCATGCCGCCGGGGTTCCCGGACGCGCTTCGGTCGGCCGCCAAGCGGTTCCTGGCCGAGTACCGCAGCCATCTGCGGCCGTTCGATCAGGAGCATGAGGTGGCGCCGGGGGTGGTCGTCCAGCGCACCGGTGGCCACACCCCCGGGCACAGCGTGGTCCGCGTGGCGTCCGGCGGCGACAGGCTGACCTTCGCCGGGGACCTCGTCTTCACGGTCGGGTTCGACCACCCCGACTGGTACAACGGCTTCGAGCACGACCCCGAGGAGGCGGCCCGGGTCCGGGCCCGTCTGCTGCAGGAGCTGGCGGGGACCGGCGAGCTGCTGGTGGCCACCCATCTGCCGTTCCCGTCCGTCGGCCGGGTGGCGGCCGCCGGCGACGCCTTCCGCTGGGTGCCGGTCTTCTGGGATTACTGACCGCTTGTCGGGGTGGGGCCGAACCAGACGACCGCATGCGTTTGACCAGCGGGTCGATCGCTGCCTCATCACGACGCCGCCGGTCTCTTCGCCGGCTTAGGCTGAGACTTCGGCTCCTCCCCATCCCCTGATCGACCATTGCCCGGTTTCATGGGAGAATTCGCTGTATCTGCTCGCGGCAGCCAGTCGCACCTTGCGGACGGTCGTCATGCGGGGCCTGGTCCGATCGGCTGGCTTAGCCCCGATAAGGGCGCCCACTCGACGGCGCCGGCTGCGATTTGATGCCGAGAGCGCAAGCCGGAACAGACTTGCGCACCTTCCCTCTCTGGGAATAGGTTCATTGCGCAGGAGACAGTAGATGCTTCCATCAAATTTCGTAACCGTCGGCGAAAGGTGCATGGTCCGGTAGCGGCAGCCATATCCGTTCGCCATGTGCCCCCGAACCCAGTTCGGGGGCTTTTTTGTTTTCGGAGGTCCCGATGCGGAAGGCAAGCACTCCCCCGGCCCTGGCGACGCTGATCCTGATGACCGCCACCTCGACGGTGACGCTGAACATGATCGTGCCGTCGCTGGCCAACATCGCGCGGGATCTCGATGCCGACTACGCCGTGGTCAGCCTTGCCCTCGGCGGGTATCTTGCGGTTTCGGCCGCGGTCCAGCTCGGCGTGGGTCCGCTGGCCGACCGGATCGGCCGGCGTCCGGTGCTGCTGGCGGCGCTTGCGGTCTTCACGCTCGCATCGCTCGGCTGCGCGGCCGCCCAGACCGTGTGGATGCTGCTGGCGTTCCGGATGCTGCAGGCGGCCGTGGCGTCGGGCTATGTCCTGTCGCTCGCCATCGTCCGCGACACCGCCGGGGACGCCGAGGCGGCACGCCTGCTGGGCCGCATCGGCATGGCGATGGCGCTGGCCCCGATGCTGGGACCGATGCTGGGCAGCGTCCTGGACGCGGCCTTCGGATGGCGCATGGTCTTCCTGCTCTATGCCGCGGCCGGAGCGGGGCTGCTGTGCCTGGCATGGTCGGATGTCGGCGAAACCGTCCGGCCCCCGGCCGGCGAGGGACATGACGGCAGGCGCCTGACCGCGCTGCTGCGTGAGCCGGTGTTCTGGTGCCATGCGCTGTGCACGGCCTTCTCGACCGGCGCCTTCTACATCTTCCTGGCCGGAGCGCCCCTTGTCGCCACCGCCGTCTTCGGGATCGGCACGGCAGAGCTGGGGCTGTTCGTCGGCAGCATCACCGCGGGCTTCATGGTCGGCAGCTGGCTGGCGAGCCGCCTGGCCGGCCGGCACCCGCCGGCAACAATCATGCTGATGGGCCGGATCCTCGCCTGCCTGGGCCTCCTGGTCGGCCTGGCGGTGATCGCCATGGGCCATCTGACGCCGGCCCATTATTTCGGATGCACTATCTTCGTCGGGCTGGGCAACGGCATGACCATGCCGAACAGCAATGCCGGGGCGATGTCGGTGCGCCCCCGGCTGGCGGGAAGCGCGGCCGGCATAACCGGCGCGCTGACCGTCCTGGGCGGGGCGCTGATGACGACGCTGACGGGCCTCGCCCTGTCCGGCGAGCCGTCGCCGGCGCTGCTGATGGGGCTGATGCTGCTGGCCTCCTTCATCGGCCTGTTGGCCGCTGCCGCGGCCCTCCGGCTGAGCAGGGGCGTGTCCGTCGCTTCTCCGACATAGCCGGCAAACGCGGACTCGACAGATCGGGCCAATGTTCTATATTCGTTCCGAGCCGTCATCACGACCCGGACCGTCATGGGGCACATCCAGCAACTGGCTTTCACGCTCGGGCCGATCGAGGCCAAGCCGGCCGCGCCGGCACGGCCGCGGCCGGACGGCCGGGCCGGGCGGCGGCGGTCGCGCAGCCGCTGCTGCTGGAGGTGCCCGATTCCGCAGCGCCGGCCGCGACGGTCGAGCCCGCGGCAGTGATCGTACCGGAGCCTCCGCCCCCCGCCCCTCCTCCGCCACCGGCGCCGCCGCGCCCCGCCGCGGTCGCAGCGCCGCTATCCGACGATACGGCACCGGCGCCGGTGAAGGCCGCCCTCTATGTGGTGATCGGCTTCGCGCGCGGACGCGAGCGGCGGCGCGGCGGATGGCACCGCCTGGCGGAGCGGGGCTTCGCCGCCCGGCGCCCGGCCGAGGAGCATGCGGCGCGGCTGCTGGCGCGGGGCCGCGCCGACGGCGTCGTCCTGGCCCGGCAGGACCTCGCCGCCGACATGGATGCCGACGAGCCGGTGATCCTCGCGCGCCTGGGCGAGTTGCCGGCGGAGCTGGAGGGCTGAGAGACCATTTGTAAACGCGCTGAAACAGAAAGGGCGCCGCAGGGGCCCCTTCTCTTCCATGCCGCCGGTACAGCCGGCCGGTCAATGGACGCCGCTGAGCTGCCGCAGGCTCTGCCGTGCCCGGCCGAGGCGGGACCGGATCGTGCCGACCGGGACGCCGAGCGTTGCGGCCGCCTCGTCATAGGAGGCGCCACCCACCGCGACGATCTCGAGCACCTCGCGGTGATCGTGGCTGAGGCGCGGCCAGGACGCCTGGACCCGGGCGATCTCGACCCGCTGCTCCTGGTTGACCGGGACCGCGATCTCGCACTCCTCGATCTGGAACTGGCTGGTGGCGCGCTTGGCCGGGCCGACGAATTTCGACAGGAAGATCCGGCGCATCATCACCACCATCCAGGCCATCAGGTTGGTGCCGGGCTGCCAGAGGTGGAACTTGCAGTAGGCGCGCATCATCGTCTCCTGCAGCAGATCCTCCGCATCCACCGGATCGCGGGTCAGCGATGCCGCATAGCGCCGGAGGTCCGGCATCCGCGGCGATACCAGGGACGTGAAGCTGGCGGCCGAGGCTCCTTCGATCCTGCTCGTCATTATTGTCTCCACCCTTTCCTGCCCGTGGCCGTCGGCGGGGAAAGACTCTCCGTTTCCGGACTCGAGGCCTTCGGCCTCGGATCCGGACGACGGGCAATGATCGGAGGATCATTGCCGCTTCGGTTGTGAACTGAGGATGAAACGCTCAACTACTTTCCATGTTCCACCAAAATTCAACCGAAAATCCGCCACAGCTTCAGACATTCGTCCGGCATATTTCATCAAATACGCCGCACAGCACCGTTCCGTCTCGCTACCCTTAACATTTGATAAGGCAAAAATTAGTTTACCATCTCTGGTGATTACATCATTTGACAATACACATACAAGGGCCTCGACGGACTGAAGGGCACCCTACTTGGCAGGACGAAGGGGCCGCGCCGATGTCGTCTCGCGAAGCAACCGTCGCAGCCCTTGCGCCGGCAGACGCCGTCCCGGTCGATCGGGCTTCAGGGCGCGACAGCTGATCTCGGTCACCCTTGCCGCCCTCGCGCTCTAATGAGACCGGCACAGCGATGACGGTGCTTGCCAATGGCCTTTGATCTTCAGCAACAGGCGTTCGACCGGTTGCGCATGACTTCGCGGCTGGGTGCCCCGAACGCCGAAATCAAATCGAATTCCTGACTTTTTCTACCTGCCTCAGAGAAATTGGCAGAGTCGGTGCCGCTATATTCGTCAGACAAAGGGATTCCGGCTTCCGCAGCCCCAGCCGCTTGGCGTATGGAGTCGGTACGCCGCCGGACCGCTTGATCCGGCTGGAATGTCGAGGTTCGGGCCTGGCCCCACCAAGATCCGCCGCGTTCGACGGCGGAGAGTGCCTGCGCGTTTCGCATGGGCATCGAACAGGAGAAGGCATAGGGAATGCTCAAGACGTATCTCACGGCGACGGTGGCGAGCCTGCTGGCTCTGACCGCCGCGGCCTATGCCCCCTCCGCGGCCGCGCAGGCCAAGGAGGAGGTCGAGGTGATGCACTGGTGGACCTCCGGCGGCGAGGCGGCCGCCCTCAACGTCCTGAAGGAACAGCTGCAGAAGGAAGGCGTGTCCTGGAAGGACGCGCCGGTGGCCGGCGGCGGCGGCGATGCGGCGATGACGGCGCTGCGGGCGCGGGTGACGGCCGGCGACAAGCCGACCTCGGTGCAGCTGCTCGGCCTGTCGGTTCACGACTGGGCGGCGGAAGGCGTGCTGGCCGACCTGACCCCGCTGGCCGAAAAGGAGCACTGGGCCGACCATGTTCCGCCGGCCATCCAGGCCTTCTCGACCTATGACGGCAAATGGGTCGCCGCGCCGGTCAACATCCACCGCACCAACTGGCTGTGGATCAACAAGAAGCTGCTCGACAAGGTCGGCGGCAAGGCGCCGACCAACTGGGACGAGTTCCAGGCCCTGGCCAAGCAGTTCAAGGATGCCGGCATCACGCCGCTGGCCCATGGCGGCCAGCCCTGGCAGGAATCGACCACCTTCGATGCCATCGTCGTCGCCGTCGGCGGCAACGACTTCTACAAGAAGGCCTTCGTCGACCTCGACCCCGAGGCGCTGGGCGGCGACACCATGCAGAAGGCGTTCGACCAGCTGCGCGTGCTGCGCGGCTGGGTCGACCCGAACTTCTCCGGCCGCGACTGGAACCTGGCCTCGGCCATGGTGATCAACGGCGAGGCCGGCATGCAGGTGATGGGCGACTGGGCCAAGGGCGAGTTCATCAAGGCCGGGCTGAAGCCGGGCGTCGACATCGTCTGCGTGCCCTATCCGGGCAGCGAGAAGGCATTCCTGTTCAACAGCGACCAGTTCGCCATGTTCAGCCTGGACGACAAGGCCCGGCAGGACGCGCAGCTGAAGCTGGCCAGCGCCATCGAGAGCCCGAGCTTCCAGGAGAGCTTCAACCTGGTGAAGGGGTCGATCCCGGCGAACACCGAGGTGAAGCCGGACAAGTTCGATCCCTGCGGCCAGAAGTCGATGGCCGACCGCGACGCCTTCAAGGACACGGGCGGCATGCTGCCGAGCCTGGCGCACGGCCATGCCGCCTCGGCCGCAGTCAAGGGCGCGATCTACGACGTCGCCACCAATTTCTTCAACTCGACCCAGTCTTCCGCCGATGCGGCGAAGGCGCTGGTCGACGCGGTGGCGCTCGCCAAGTAACCCCGTGGGGGGGGGGGGGGGGGGGGGGGCCCCCGCCGGGGGGGGGGGGGGGGGGG
>NZ_JASATH010000215.1:0-13601 GCF_038440215.1 Inquilinus sp. OTU3971
AACGAGGGCAATGCCGCCGGCCAGAAGCGTCGAGGCCTGCTTGTCCCGGGCTGTTCTGAGGGCGTCGAAAAAGGCTCCCACTTGGCTCATCGGTCCTCCCGAAGGTCTGAGAGCTGTCCAAGAGGGTCCGTGCCGCCTTCTGGATGCGCCGCGCCCATGTCCCGGATCGGCCCATGGCCGAGATGGCGGCCGAACCAGCGCGTTGCCTGGTCGACGACACCAGCGGTCGCGTCCGGCTCGGCGAACTGGCACCGGGCCGTTGCGATGATCTTGATCGCCTTCGGACCCTGCAATCGGGCATGGACATGCCGGTTGTGCGCGACCAGGCGGTCCTGATGGTCGCCGACGATCAGGAGCGTCGGGACCCGGACCTCGTCGACCGCTTCATGGGCGAGGTCGGGGCGACCTTCATATGTCACGATCGCCCGGATGTGCCTTCGGCTCGCGGCGGCGACCAGGGCCGCCGCGGCTCCGGTCCCGGTCGCGAAGAGGCCGAGGGGAAGCGCGGCGAGGTCCGGCTGGCCCTCGACCCAATGCATCGTGTCGATGAGCCGGGCAGCGAGCAGCTGGATACTGAAGATATTCGCCTGGTTGCGTTCTTCCTGAAAGGTCAAGAGGTCGAGCAGGAGGGTCGCGAAACCGTGCCGGCAGAGGCCCTCGGCCAGAGCCACGTTGCGCGGCTCGAACCGGCTCGAACCGCTCCCTTGCACAAAGACGACAAGGGACCGAGGAGGATCCGGCAGGCGCAGCGTGCCGGGCAGCCCGGCAGGCGGGATACGGATGTGGCGGAGGTCCATGGCAGGCCTCGTGGGTCTCGTCGGAGCACCCTATCCGGCGCGGCGGAACGCGGTTTTGATCAGGATCAAGCCTGTCCGCGCTCCTGAGGCTTCTATCTCGAACGCCAAACTTGACTCAGGTCAAAGCACGCTGGCGCGGAACGTTTCCATGATGCCTGGGCGCATTCAGCCGTCTTGGCGCTTCGGAGCGCGGATTGGCTGCGCGCATCCATGGGCAGCGGGCAATCCTGATTTCCGAGGCGACCCGTCCTGCTCGCCAACAGGAGGACTGATGATGACACAGGTGTCCAAGATACCGGTCAAGACCGAGCCGACGTCCGCTCCGGCTCCTGCGTCCGCGCGGGTTTGGGACCCGTTCCAAAGCCTGCGGCAGGAGATCGACCGCGTGTTCGAAGGCTTCCATCGGGGGCTGCATGTCCTGCCCTTCGGCCGGACGATGTTCGACATCGAGCCGACCTGGCCGCGCGGGATGATCCAGGGCATCGCCCTTGCGGTCGATATCGCCGAGAAAGACAAGGAGTACCAGCTCACCGCCGAGCTCCCGGGCATGGATGAGCACCATGTCGAGGTCAAGCTGTCGAACGGCGTCCTGACGGTCAAAGGCGAGAAGACCGAGGAGAAGGAGGAGCGGGAGAAGGACTACCATCTCACCGAGCGGCGGTACGGCTCGTTCCAGCGCTCCTTCACGCTGCCGGATGACGTCGATACGAACAAGATCGCGGCAAGCTTCAAGAACGGCGTGCTGACGATCTCGCTGCCGAAGTCGGCCGAGGCCCTGAAATCCGAGAAGAAGATCGAGGTTAAGGCGACCTGAGCGTCATCTGCCGGGCCGGAGGCGGTGCGGTCGCTTGTCCGCAAGCCCCCCGGCCCGCCATGTTGCCGTGCCCAGGGATGGTTCCCTCTGGCGCGCCAGCCCGCGGGCAGTTCGCGAACCGAAGTCACAGCGGCTCGCATGGGATCTCGACTGTCGGACGTGCCTGGGAGCCGCTTTGTCTCCTTCAAGGCATCCGCGATCAGACGGTATTTGACCCCGGTGACGGCCAAGTCCCGATACCAGGTCGCGAGGTCTCCCCAGGGATCATTGATCTTCGAGAGGCCCGAGATGATCGCCACGACGGTGCCGACATTCGTCTCGCCGCGGATGACATACCATCCGTCCAGGGCAAGCGCGTATGCAACGCCCGCGTGATAGAGAAGGTTCATCAGGAAATTCAGCGAAAACGTAAGAATAAATACGCCTAAGTTAAGGGTAAATATCGCGTCGAAGCGATGGGTCTGCTTCTCGTCTCCGGTCCCGGCCGGCGAGGAGGTAACCGAGATGCTGATGTGACGAAGCATCGTGATGCGCTTCGACACGCGCCTGTTGATCCGGCTTGCAGAACGGGGCACCAGCACCAGCTGGGCAGGAAGACGACCAGGCTCGCGAGCACCATCGACGGCTGGATGTAGAGCATGTAGCCGAGGGCGCTCATGAGGACACCGTCTTGCAGAGCGGTTCCGACAGACTCTCCCCGACAAAGCCGCCGATATCGTCGCTCCCGGCGATTATCATGGAGAGGCCTACGCCGTCCGTCGTGCTATCGTGTCGCTCCGCGGGAAGATCGTGCAACCCGGGCCGGATCTTCTCCCGCAGCAGGCGGGCAGTGCTTTCTCCGAGCCATCCCGATAGATGGTCGTGAACGGTTTGACCGCCTCCTCGAGCGGGGCCAGGCCGCCATTAGCGATCGCCAGAAGCAGGACCGGATGAAAGTCGCGACCGTACAGCGCGTCGTCGATGATCCGCCGCTGCAGGTCGATCGGTGCGTCAGCACGAACACCGCTGTGGCGAGCTCGGCAAGCCAGAGCAGGCGCCAGCCGCTGCTCCGCACCATAAGCCGAGCGACGCATCCGGAAGGTCGATCGTCGAGGGCTTTGTCCACGACGCCAGTGTGGTGAAGCGCATGCTCGATCCGTTTCCACGATTGCCGGATCACGCCTCATGCGAAACGGGCGCCTGTCTTGAGCGCCTTATGCCTTGCCTCCGCTCGCGGAAGGATGGGCGGCGCCAACGACATCCGGAGCGAGGGGAAACCTCGATGCATGGAGATTCCGGCAGAGATCGGCGAGATCTCGAACGTCCAGGCCGAGAGTTGAGGCGGTGTAGTGCCGGGTCTTGGGCTCGATCATGACGCTCCCGATCGCTGACCCGGCGTTTCTCAGGCAGGTCCACGCCTGGACGAGCAAGGCCTCGTCGCGTGCGACGACGGCGTCGTGGAGCAGTCTCGTCGCCGAGCAGAACTTGGCCTGCTCCCGCGGAAGAAGGTCCTGGCCCGTGCGAAGAAAGCGCTGATAGCGGCTGCGCATCGCTTCCAGGCAATCGATCAGAAGCAGCATCGCTTGAGCGCTGTCCATTGATGCCTCCCTCGGAGGGGATCGTTCTTGAGTGACGACTGAGGTGATCAACTCGATTTATGCGTTGCCGATACGGACCGCGGGCTCGTCGCCCTCGGTCATCAGCTCAAGCGCCGGGCGGTCGAGCAGCGACACGCGATGGGCCCCCGTCATCTCGATCAGGCCGTCGTGCCTGAGAGCCGCGAAGATCCTGCTGACGGTCTCGAGCGTCAGGCCGAGGTAGTCGCCGATGTCATTGCGAGACATCGGCAGGCTGATCGTCTTTCCATCCGGCGCCATGCGAGCCAGTTCGAGCAGGAAGCCGATGACCCGTTCCGTCGCCGTCCTCCGGCCCAGGGTCAGCAGCCACTCATAGGCAGCGGTCAGGGAGCGGCAGGCGATTTCGCGGAAACGGTGGCCCACCGCGCCATCACTCTGGGCAAGAGCCTCGGTGTGCCGGCGGGGATAACGGATGACCACCAGGTCGGTCAGGGCTTCCGCGTCGAAGCCATGCTCGCCGAGCGCCTCGAAGCCAAAGAAGTCGCCGGCGTGGAGGAATGTGCCGATCTGGCGCCGGCCGTCGGACAGCAGCTTGCAGGTGCAGCCGGTGCCGGAGACGATCCGATACCAGTCCAGGGCAGGGTCGCCCTCGCGAAAGACGGCGCCGCCGCGTCGGACGCTGACGACGGTCCCGAGCGAGGCCAGGCTGGCCGGTGCATCGTCACTCCGATGAGGTGGAAGGGTGGGAACGGGGCCCTGGTGCGGCCGGGAGATCGGGAGGGCGCTGTGCGTCTGCATGGTTGCCTCGCGCTGCCGTCGGTTGGACGTGCAGCTATCTTAGGCCTCGGCCACGTCGCGCATCATTCGGTCAGATCCGTATGGAAAACTACTTATCCCGAAAGAAAGGACCCGGCCGAAGCCGGGTCAGTGAACTGCCGGTGCCCCGGATGCAGAGCCAGGGCACCAGCCAATGAAACGAGGTGTCGCCCTGTTCGTCTTTGATCCGGATCAAGGAGGCAACGATCTGGCCCTGCGAAGCCGCCGATGTCGAAGATTGATGATCGGAGGCCCCTCGTGACCACTCATGAAGTCCTGATCCTTAGCGGGGTTCTTGCCGCGTTCGCTGTGTTCGCAGCCAGCTTGGCCGTGGTGAGCTGGCGCGGGTGAGCCGCGTCAGCAGGTGCTGTCAGGGGGCTGGTCCGGGAACCAGCACCGCGGCCCCGGTGAGCCGGCCTTCGCGAATCCGGGTCAGCGCCTCGTTCGCCTGATCGAGCGGCATCGCCAGCGTCTCGGTTCGGATCGGTACCTCCGCGGCAATGGCCATGAAGTCCTCGGCATCCTGGCGTGTCAGGTTGGCGATCGCGCGGATGGTCCGCTCCGGCCAGAGCAGGGCGTATGGGAAGCGCGGGATGTCCGACATGTGGATGCCGGCGCAGATCACGCTGCCGCCCTTCCGGATCGCCTGCAGCGCGGTCGGCACGAGATCGCCGACCGGGGCGAAGATGATGGCTGCATCGAGCGGCGCCGGCGGCGTCTCATCGGACCCGCCGACCCAGGCGGCGCCGAGGCGCCGGGCGAAGGCCTGGGCATCGACGTCGCCGGGCCTGGTGAAGACGGCGACCTCCTGGCCGCGATGACGGGCCACTTGGATGACGATGTGCGCGGAGGCGCCGAAGCCATAAAGGCCGAGGCACGGCGCGTCGCCGGCCAGGCGGAGCGCCCGGTAGCCGATCAGCCCGGCGCAGAGGAGCGGCGCCGCCTCGACATCACCATAGCGCTCCGGGATCGGCACGCAGAACCGCTCGTCGGCCTTGGCGAATTCAGCATAGCCGCCGTCGATCTGATAGCCGGTGAAGCGGGCGCTCTCGCACAGATTCTCCTGGTTGCGACGGCAGAAATCGCAGACGCCGCAGGCCCAGCCGAGCCAGGGCACGCCGACCCGGTCGCCGATCCGGAACCGCGTCGCCGCGCTGCCAGTGGCAATCACCCGGCCTACGATCTCGTGCCCCCGGGACAAGGCGAGGCTTGGGAGAAGCGAGTTCGCCATCGACGACATGCAGATCGGTCCGGCAGACACCGCAGGCAGACACGCGGATGACGATCTCGGTTGGTCCCGGAGCGGGCTGCGGCAGGTCGGCGGGCTCGAGCCGCGTCCCTGGTTTCATGAGGATCATGGCCTTCATGGAAAAGCTTCCTGCTTTTGGCTCCGACGGCAGCCGGCCGGTTCCATGCCTATTCGTTCTCCAGCATGGCTCGGGCCGACAGCAGCGGCTCTCGCAGCGCCGGTCCGATGTCCGGAACCGCCAAGCCGGGTCCCTCCACCGCATCGGCGGTGGCGAAAGCGATGGCGAGGAGGGCGAACCAGCGGTTGTCGGCCGGGATCACATGCCAGGGTGCGTCCGGCCTGGCGGTGGCCCGGATCATGTCCTCATAGGCCTTCGTGGGCCCTGAGCGCAGAGCCGTTCCTGAGCCTCGGACAGCTGGACGAGACCCTCAACCGAAGTTTCGTCGGCCAGGCCATTGGTGTCGGCCGGATCCCAGACGGCCAGGCGGAATCTGCTCCCGTCATCGACGCGGTAGCGCTCGGCCAGCCCGTTCGGCTTCATCACTGATCGGTCTCCACAATGGCGTGACGCCTGACGCGCCCGGCGGCGCGCCAAAGTGGGGCATGCCTCAGCCGAGCGCGGCCGGCCGGGGCCGGACCTCGACGATGCGGAAGGGCCGGGTGACGCCGTCGTGCTCGGTCACCGACACATATTCGCCTTCGACGAAGCGATGGGTGTCGAGCCGCCAGATCGGCTCGTCATCATCCTCCCCCGGGGCGTAGGAAAAGGCCCAGCGGCGGTCGCGGGTGTGGATCAGGCGGCCATGCTCGTCGTCGGCGCCGGACCAGAAGCGGCGCACCGTGCACTCCGCCCGGCGCTCCCGCCAGGCATCGGCATCGAGATGCCCGTCCGGATCGAGCGGGGCGATCAATTCGTAGCCGCAATCCCGAGCACCCTCGGGAGCTTCCGGCGTGCGCGCCAGCTCCATTCGGATGCGAGCCAGGGATTTGGCACGGCTCTGCGGCCGGTGACTGCTCTGCTGATCATGTGGCGCCATGGCGGCCTCCTGTCGTCAAGGAGCTGTGTCGGCTATCAGGGCGTCGACCGGGTTGTCGTCCGGCAGCCCGGCCAGCCACCCCAGCCGGCCCAGGTACCGCAAGGTCCGGAACACCATAGTCGAGGTCGGGCAATCGGCGGCGAAGCCGGCCCAGTCGGCAGGGGCCGTCATGCCGCGGCGCTGCCGCTCGATCATCGCCGGCGTGGCGTCCGACGCGTCGCTCACTCGGGCGGACAGCCGGGACGCCAGAACGGTGTCTGGTGCGTCCAGCCAGACTGCGGCAAAGGGCATCTGACGGCGATTGGCGACAGCCCGGATCGCGGCCCGTTCGGCCGGGTCCAGGAAGGTGGCGTCGGCAATCACCGTGCATCCGCAGGCCAGGAGTTGGTCCGCTCCCCGGCGCAGGGTGTCGTAGACCCGAGCGGTCTGCTCCGGAGCGTAGGCGCTCTCGGGCAGCCGATTCTCAGGTGCCGCGCCGTGCAGCTGTTTGCGGATGACATCCGACCGCAGGATCCGGGCCCCGATGGGCCGTCCGGCATAGGGGGAGAGATGCGTGGCGAGGGTCGACTTGCCGGTGCCGCTCACCCCGCCGATCGCCAGAAGCCGCGGCGAGCTGGCTTGCAGGAGCTCGCCTGCGAGCGCGAAATAGCCCGCGCCGCGGCGGCGAGCCTCCAGCCGTGCGGCGCTGTCGGTCGTGCCACTAGCCATCGTCGCCTGGACGTGGGCCCGGATTGCGGCGTGGATCGACAGGAACAGCGGGAGCAGGGCGGTGCCGTCCGTCTCCTCCGGCATGCGGTCGAGATACCGGTTGAATACGACGCTGGCGAGGTCGCGGTGGGATCGTTCGATCAGGTCCATCAGCAGGAAGGACAGGTCGTACAGGATGTCCACGCAGGCCAGGCAGTCGGAAAATTCGATCGCGTCGAACAGCGTCGGCGCGCCGCGCCACAGCGCGATGTTGCCGAGATGAAGGTCGCCATGGCCGCGGCGTACATGCCCCGACCGCCGGCGCAGGTCGAGCAGCGCCTCATGACGGGCGGCCGCATCCAACGACTGCTCGGTCAACCGGCCGATCGCCGTGGCATCGAACAGCCCGGCGCCGAAGCGTTCCAGATTGGCCCGATTCTCGACGATGATCCCGGCGATCGCGGCGGCACCGCCATGCTGGGGCTCCTCCGGCAGCGACCGGTGGAAGCCGGCGATCCGGTCGGCGAGCTGGCGCATCAGCTCGGCGGTGAGCTGCCCATGGCGGGCCAGCCGGTCGAACTGTCCCGACCCGTCGAAGCGCAGCATGACCAGGAGCCAGTCGACGATCGTGCCGTCGCCGCCGAGGGTCAGCGCTCCCGAGGCGGCGCGACAGACGGGCAGCACGCGCAGATAGAGGTCGGGCGCCGTCCGCAGGTTCAGCTCCAGCTCTCTTTCGCAGGCCGCCCGCCGGAGCTCCAGGGTGGAATAGTCGAGATAGCTGAAGCGCACCGCCTTCTTGAGCTTGTAGGCGTGGCCGCCGGCCAGGAAGACGATCGAGGCGTGGGTCTCCACCCGCTGGACCGAGGCCACGCCATACGCCTCTGGCTGGGAGAGAAACGCGATCACGTCTTGCTGCTGATCTGCCGACATCAGGAGCCTCCATGGAACGGTGCTCATCCTGGCCACACCGGAAGCTCGCGACCTTGAGCTAGATCAAAGCGGAGAGGTCGATGCTGCCGTGTGATGAGCGTCTTCCAGATGGGGAGCAGCCATGACCGCCCTTCGCCTGTCCCACGGCGCCTGGATCGTCGTCTGTGATGCTACGAAGGCCTTGTTCCTGAGACATGCCGGCGATGCATTGGCCCCGGATCTTCGCCTGATCGAGCGCATGGACGCCCCCGACCATGGCAGGACCTCCGACCAGGGAACCGACCGGCCCGGCCTCCTCCAGAACCGGTCGGTGCCCGCAAGCGCGATCGAACAAACCGATTGGCATGGCCAGGAGAAAAATGCCTTTGCGATGCGGATCGCCGGAAGGTTGGACCAACTGCATCGCGAGGATCCCGCCAGCCCGATCGTTCTTGTCGCGCCGCCGCGCATCCTTGGTTCGTTGCGCCGAGCCCTGCCTCCGTCGGTGTCGGCCGTGGTCGTGGCGGAGATCGACAAGGACCTGACCAAGCATCCGGTGCATGAAATCGAGCGCCTGCTGACGGCCGGAAGATGAAGAGACCGCACAGCGGGTGCGTCGGCATCCCGTGGTCGGACGCGGCTCTGCGGCGGGCTGCCAGGTGAGCGCTCACGACTCCGAGAGGGCTTGTTGGATCGCGAGGATCAGCTCTTCACTGTCGAAGGGCTTCTCGATCACGGCCGCGGCCCCGGCGGCCTGCGCTGCCTGCCGGATGCCGGCCGTGTGCTTGTCGGTGATCATGATGCATGGCAGGCCGGCGCCGCGCAGGCGAAGTCGGCGCAGCAGTTCCAGTCCGCCGATCCCCGGCATGTCGTAGTCGACCAACAGGCAGCCCGTCGCGGCCGGCGTTTCGAGAAACCCGGACGCCGATGCATGAACGTGCACAACGAACGATGCGGATTCGAGGAGAAAGGCAAGCGATCGGCGCACCGCGGCATCGTCTTCCACGACATGGATGGTCGGGCGGTCGGCCGGGGAGGCGGTCGTGGGCATGAGGATGCACTGGGTTGGGCGCGAAGGCCGAAGGATAGTGCGCGCCTCCATGCTCCGGCCTTGATCTGGATCAAGACCCCCGCGCCGAATGGACCGGATCGCGCGAGTCGTCCTCGGGGCGGAGCGCGAGCCACATCCGGACCAGATCCGACAGGCTCCGGGCTTGCATCTTTTCCATCACCCGGGCTCGGTGCACCTCGACGGTGCGGGCGCTGATACCGAGGTCGACGGCGATGGCCTTGTTGGGATGGCCTTTGACCAGGGCCGCAAGGACCTCCTGCTCGCGCGGCGTCAGGGCCGCAAGCCGCGAGGACAGCGCCGAGGTCTCGCTCTGCCGGCTCCGGTCACGTTGGTTGCGCTCCAGCGCCGTCCGGATCGCGCCGATCAGGAGTTCGTCGTCGAACGGCTTCTCGAGGAAGTCGACCGCGCCGGCCTTCAGCGCCTGCACGGCTATAGGGATGTCGCCGTGGCCGGTCATCACGATCACCGGCAGGCCGATCCCGCGTTCGACCAGCTTCTGCTGCAGCGTCAGCCCGTCCATCTCCGGCATACGCACATCGGTGACGATGCAGCCCTGCGGCGGTAGCTGGGGCCGGTCCAGGAAGGCGACGGCCGATTGATACGTCTCCACGCGGAAGCCCACCGACTCGAGCAGGAAGCCCAATGAGAGGCGCACTGCCTCGTCATCGTCGACGACATGGACGATCGGGACCTCAGCCATGGCTGCTGTCTCCATTGGCTGGAGCGGCCGGCAGGCTGAACCGGAAGGTGGCGCCGCCCCCGGGCGTCGGCTCGGTCCACAGCCGTCCGCCATGCGCCTCGACGATGGTGCGGCAGATCGACAGGCCGATGCCCATCCCATGGCGCTTGGTCGTGACGAAGGGCTGGAACAACTGGGCCTCAACCTCGGGCGTCAGGCCGGGGCCCGTGTCGATCACCGCGAACTCGATCACGTCTCCCCGTGCCACCGCGGCGATCTCCAGCTCGCGCCGGGTGCTGCCATCCATGGCTTCCATCGCGTTTCGCATTAAGTTCAAGAGCACCTGCTGGATCTGGATCTTGTCGACGACGACGTGCCGCGGCTTTGCGTCGACGGTCAGATGCACCTTGACGCCGTGCTCCTTGGCGCCGACGAGCGCAAGCGCGCTGGCCTCCTCGACCATCTTGGCGACGATCTCCACGTGCTTCTCGGTCTCACCGCGGGCCACGAAGTCGCGCAGCCGCCGAATGATCTGACCGGCCCTGAGGGCCTGTTCGGCACTGAGCTCCAGGGCCTCGCGCAGCCGTGACAGGTCGGGCTTGGCGCTGCCGGCCAGCATGCGCCGCATCGCCTGGCAGTAGTTCGTCACGGCGGTCAGCGGCTGGTTCAGCTCATGCGCCAGGGTGGCAGCCATCTGGCCCATCGCGCTGAGGCGGGAGACATGCAGAAGCTCGGTCTGCAGTTCCTGCAGCCGGGCCTCGGTCTGCTGGCGCTCGGTCAGGTCGCGGATGAAGCCGGTGAACAGGCTGTGTCCCTCGCGCGAGACCTCGCCGACCGCGAGCTCCATCGGGAAGGTGCCGCCATCCCTGCGTCGGCCGACGACCACCCGGCCGATGCCGATGATACGCCGCTCGCCGGTCGCGAAGTAGCGCGCCAGATAGCCGTCATGCGCCTCCCGGTAGGGGGAGGGCATCAGCATGTTGACGTTGCGGCCGTGTACCTCCTCGGACGTGTAGCCGAACAGGCGTTCCGCCGTGCTGCTGAAGGACTGGATCAGGCCCTGCGCGTCGATCACCACCATCGCGTCCGGAATGGTCTCGAGGATCGAGCGCAGATGCGCCTCCCGCGCCTCAGCGGTCGCCTGGGCCGCCCGGGCATCGGTAACCTCCGCATGCAGCACGACGACGCCCTCGCGGGTCCCACCGGCCGGCCTTGCGCCGGTGCAGCGGAACCACAGAGGGCCGGCCGGTCCAGGAAAGGAATAGTCCAGCTGGAAGCTGTCGGTTCGATCGGAAAGCATCAGGCGAAGCTGTTCCACGAGGCGCCGGGCATCCGAATTGCCCTTGTCTGCTTCGTGGTCGCAGATGGCCAGATAGTCGGCACCGATCTCGGCGCCGGCGAAGACGTTGCCCGGCGCATTGCTGCGCCAACTTCGGTTGGCTGCCACGACAACGCCTTTGCTGTCGAGCAGGGCGATCTGCCCGGGTAGGGCGTCGAGGATCGCTGCACGGTACTCGAAGTCCGGCGATGGCGTCACCATTCAGCCCTCAAGTCGGCCCGGCGAAGCGGGGTCGCAACGTCGATCTGCCGTGCCACGGGGACAGCCGCTTTGAGCAGACGATCAGCCGCCGCTCGCGCCAATGCATGGCCAAGGTAGCAGCGGTTCGACACCGGGACAATCGGAGGAGCGACATCGGAGGAGCGGGGACCGGACGAGCCGTCGGTCGCGGGGGTGCAGTCTGAAGCCGGCCGTGCTCCTCAGGGGTCGATGGAACGGTGGGACTTCATCGCGCCCTGGCCATGAGCATCGGTCTCTGACCGGCGAGCTTGACGCAGATCAAGGCAGCGGGTCTCGCTGCGTTGTCTTCTTGCGCTGGCGGACGCTTGGCAAAGCACGGCTGCACCCATCGCATCGGCCTCTCGGATGCAGGAGGACGGAATGAAAGCGCTCGTCTATCGCGGCCCCGGAGACAAGGCGATCGAAGACCGGCCGAAGCCCGAGATCGAGGCGCCGGGCGACGCGATCGTCCGGATGGTCAAGACCACGATCTGCGGGACCGATCTGCACATCCTCAAGGGCGATGTCGCGACCTGCGCCCCGGGACGCATCCTCGGCCATGAAGGCGTCGGCGTCATCGAGTCCGTTGGCGCCGGCGTCACGACCTTCCGGCCGGGCGACCGGGTCCTCATCTCCTGCATCTCGGCCTGCGGCACGTGCGAAAACTGTCGCCGCGGCATGTACTCGCACTGCAGGACCGGTGGGTGGATCCTCGGCCACCGGATCGACGGCACCCAGGCGGAATATGTCCGCACGCCGCATGCCGACACCAGCCTCTATCCGATCCCGGACGGCGCGGATGATGAGGCGCTGGTCATGCTGAGCGACATCCTGCCGACCGGCTTCGAATGCGGCGTGCTGAACGGCAAGGTCGCGCCGGGCTCGACCGTCGCGATCGTCGGGGCCGGCCCGATCGGGCTGGCCGCCCTGCTGACGGCCCAGTTCTATTCGCCCGCCCAGATCATCATGATCGATCTCGACGACAACCGGCTCGAGGTGGCCAGGCAGTTCGGCGCCACCCATGTGGTCAACAGCCGCGGCGGCGGCGTGGCCGAGGACATCAGGGGGCTGACCGACGGGCGCGGCGTCGACACCGTGATCGAGGCCGTCGGCGTGCCCGCGACCTTCCTGCTCTGCCAGGACATCGTCAGCGCCGGCGGCACCATCGCCAATGTCGGTGTCCACGGGCAGAAGGTCGACCTTCACCTGGAGCGGCTGTGGTCGGAGAACATCACCATCACGACGCGGCTGGTGGATACCGTCAGCACGCCCATGCTGCTGAAGACGGTGCAGTCCGGAAAGATCGATCCGGCCCGCCTGATCACGCACCGCTTCCCCTTCGACCGGATCCTCGATGCCTACGACACCTTCGGCCGAGCCGCCGACACCAAGGCCCTGAAGGTCTTGATCGCGATGTGACAACGAAGCCGCGCTGAGGCCCAAGGCGGCAATGCGGACTGGTCCGCAGCAGCGCGTTCCCGAACGCCGGAATATGGCGAGATTGCCGAACAAGGAGGCAGGCGATGTCGATCCCGACGAGCAAGACGTACAGCCCGGATACCAGAACCGTGGATCCAAACCAGCCCTTTACCGACGTGCCACTGCCCAGGCCCGGGACCCCTGACCCAGAAAGGCCAGACCACAGGACGCCATCGCCGAAGCATCGCGAAGGGTTGAAGCCAATGAAGGGTCGAAGACTTCGCCGTCGTATAAAATCGTAGCGTCGGTCGGGGCGCGGGGCCACGACCGCAGACAGGAGATCGGGCCGCAATCAGATCCGGCGTCAGGCACGATCAAGGTTGAGGGCGAGCGGCGGCGAGATCATTCTCGCCGCTGCTCGCGTCAGTCGGAGGGCATCGCGAGTTCGCTCTCGGCCTCCTGCACCACCATGATGGTCCGCAAGAGGCTGGACGGATTGACGCTGATCGCGTCGATCCCGAGACGGGTGAGGTATCGGGCGATATCCGGATGGTTGGCCGGCGCCTCGCCGCAGATCCCGACATGCCGACCGTTGCGCTTGGCGCCCGCGACGGCCAGGCGCAACATCTCCAGCATGCCCGGATCGCATTCGTCGAAATCGAAGGCGACGCTTTCGGAATCCCGGTCGACGCCGAGCGTCAGCTGGGTCAGGTCGTTCGATCCGATGGAGAAGCCGTCGAACAGGGCCGAGAAGGCGTCGATCCGGATGACGTTGTTCGGAATCTCGCACATCAGATGGATCTCGAGGCCGTCCTTGCCGCGTTCGAGCCCGTGGCCGGCCATGGCCGCCAGCACGCGGCGGGCTTCTTCCTCGCGCCGGCAGAACGGCACCATGACATGGAGGTTGGCCAGCCCCATCTCTGCCCGGACGCGGCGGATGGCGCGGCATTCCAGAGCGAAGCCGTCGGCATAGGCCGGATGCGCGTAGCGCGAGGCGCGGCGGGAGGC
>NZ_JASATH010000216.1:0-13551 GCF_038440215.1 Inquilinus sp. OTU3971
CGGCGGATCAGGACGCGATCGGACCGCGGGCTGAGCCTGCGCTCCGAGATCGATGCGCAGATCGCAGATGCCGGTGCCCTCGCCGTCCCCTGGGCCGAAAGAGCATCTCACGGCAGGGAGGATGCCGTGCCGGGCCGGCTGATGGAGTGCCATGAATGCGGGTTTCGGCACGCCGTGCCGGTGCTGCCGGACGGCACCGCGGCACGCTGCGTCCGCTGCGGCGCCACGATTCACAAATTCCGCTCCACCTCGCTCGACCACGCCTTCGCCTATGCCTGCGCCGGGCTGGTGCTGTTCCTGATGGCGAACTTCCTGCCCTTCATCTCGCTGCAGATCTCCGGCCGGACGCAGACCGCCAGCCTGGTCACCGGGGTCTTCTCCCTCTACCAGCAGGGGCTGTGGGAGCTGGCGGGGGTGGTGGCGCTGACCATGTTCGTCGCCCCCGGCCTGCGGCTGGGCACGCTGTTCCTGGTGCTGGGCGGGCTGCGCCTCAGGCGCCCGCCGCGCTGGCTGCCGCGGCTATACCGCTGGGCCGACCTGCTAGGCCCCTGGGCGATGATCGAGGTCTACATGCTCGGCGTCTTCGTCGCCTATGTGAAGCTGATCGACCTCGCCACCGTCGTGGTCGGGCCCGGCCTCTATTCGGTCGGCGGGCTGATGCTGGCGATCATCGCCGCCGGCACGGCCCTCGACACCGAGACGGTGTGGCGGGCGTTCGAGCGCCGCGGCCTGGTGCCGACGCCGCCGCCGGCCGGAGAGCCTGACCCGGACCTGGGCGCTGGTGGTGACCGCGCTCATCCTCTACATCCCGGCCAACCTGCTGCGGGTGATGACCGTGATCTCGCTGGGCAGCGGCGCACCGGACACGATCATGAGCGGGGTGATCGAGCTGGCCGATGCCGGCATGTGGCCGCTGGCGGTGCTGGTGTTCTTCGCCTCCTTCACCGTGCCGGTGCTGAAGCTGGTCGGCTGAATTTGCGCTATGTCAAAAACCTCGCAATCCGTATCGCCTACAGTCCGAGAGGAGCGGACCGACAAGACCCATCGATGGAGGGAAGAATGCGCAGACTCGCCGTCTCCGCCGCTGTTGCGGCCACGCTGATGGCCGCGACACCCGCCCTGGCCCAGCAGGGAACCGGCTTCTATGTCGGCGCCAGCGCCGGCATCAATCTGCTCCAGGACAACAACCTCAACATTGACACCTACGATGTCGGGCCGGCGGGCAACATCTATGGCGGCTATGACTGGGGCAGCCTGCGCGCCGATTTCGAGGCGAGCATCCGGGAGAACAGTCACGACGGCGACAACCACCAGACGACCATCGGCCTGATGGTGAACGGCTATTACGATTTCGAGTTCGGCTCGCCGTTCGTGCCGTATATTGGCGGTGGCGTCGGGCTGGGCATCATCAGCGCCGACTTCCGTGGCAGCGGCGGCAGGTTCTTCCAGTCGACCCAAACGGCATTCGCCTATCAGGGCATCGCCGGCGTCGCGTACAACTTCAGCCCGGCCCTGGCAGCCACTCTCGAATACCGCTACCTCGGCACCACCGGGCCGACCTTCAAGGACAAGGGCGAACGCGCGACTTCGGACAGCAACAACAACCACAGCTTCCTGGCCGGCGTGCGCTACACCTTCGTTCCCCCGCCACCGCCGCCGCCCGAGGTCACGCAGGTCACCCAGGCCCGCAGCTATCTTGTGTTCTTCGACTTCGACAGCTCGAGGCTGACACCGGAGGCCAGGCAGATCGTGGCCTCGGCCGCTACGGACGCGCTTCAGGGCATGACCACGCAGATCAATGTCACCGGGCACACCGATCGTTCGGGTTCGGACCGGTACAACCAGGCCTTGTCCGTCCGGCGTGGTGAGGCCGTGCGCCGCGAACTCGTGGCCGACGGCGTGGCCGACAGCCTGATCACCGTCCGCGGCGTCGGCGAAGCCGACCCCTTGGTGCCGACGGCCGACGGCGTCCGCGAACCGCAGAACCGACGCGTGGAAATCGTCCTGAACTGAGAGGCAGGAAGAGCCCGATCTTCTCCGACGGCTGTGGACCGCATCAGGTCATGAACGGCCGCAGCCAGGATCCGAAAGTAGCCGGATCTGGGGAGGCTGCGGCCGGGGCATGGATGACTTCGCGACCGACACCGCAGTCCGCGAGCCGCCTCCAGCCTTCGGCCATAGTGGTCGTCGGCAAGGTCGTCGGCCTGCTGGCGGCGCTCGCCACCCAGCTCATGATCTCCAGCTTCCGCGATCTCGGCGTGATCGCCGCGGCGACCGCGGCCCACTGAGAAGAGCCGTCGACGCATCCAAGTCCAGCGAGGGAGGCCAGACCATGGCCGACGACAGAGCTTCCTCGCACACCTCGGTTCCGATCAAGCCGGCGCTGGCGCAAGCGCCGTCGAAAAATCCCCTGCGGCGGACAGCGCTCGTCGTCGTCGTGATCGCCGTCCTGCTGTTCGCGCTCTCGGTCGTGATGGAGCGGCTGACGCCCTCCTCCTCGCAGGCTGTCGTTCAAGCCTATGTGGTGCGGATGGCGTCCGAGGTCGCAGGCCGGGTGCTTGAAATCGGCGTCACCGACAATGCCCGGGTGGCTGCCGGGCAGGTGCTGTTCCGCATCGATCCGCAACCCTACGAGATCGCCGTGTCCGAGGCGGAGGCGCACCTCGAACGCATCGGCCAGACCCTCGGCGCCTCGACCCAGGCGGTGGAATCCGCCCAGGCCAAGCTGGTGAGCTCGCAGGCCGACCGCGAGAATGTGCGGGCGCAGGTGGAGCGCGCCAGGACCCTGGTCGAACGCGGCGTCTATGCCCGTGCCAGGCTCGACGAGGCGAATGCGGCGCTCGGCGTCTCGGAAGCCACCGTCACCGGCGCGGAAGCGGATCTCGCCAAGGCACGCGAGGAGCTCGGGCCGCAGGGCAACGACAATCCGCAGTTCAAGGAAGCCCTGGCCGCCCTCGAGCGGGCCCGCCTCGACCTGCTGCACACGACCGTCCTCGCCCCGTCCGACGGCGTCGTCACCAATCTCCAGCTCGGTGTCGGCCAGGTGGTCGGTACCGGCCAGGCGGCGCTGACCTTCATCGACGTCGGCACGATCTGGGTGGCGGCCGCCTACAAGGAGAACAGCCTCGAATATATGGCACCCGGCAACGTCGCGGAGGTGGTGCTGGATTCCCTCCCCGGCACGGTCTTCGCCATGCGCGTCGAGAGCGTCGGCTGGGGCGTTTCCCAGGACAGTGTCGATCCCTCAACCGGTCTGCCGGACATCAGCAACCCGAGCGGCTGGGTGCGCGAGCCGCAGCGTTTTCCCGTGCGGCTTGTCTTCAAGGACCCGCCGCCGCGCGGCATCCGCTACGGCTCGCAGGTCAATGTGGTGATCTACACCGGCAAGAATCCGGCGATGAACGCCGTCGGCCATGTCTGGATCCGGCTGATCTCGGTGCTGACCTACGTCAGTTGAGGCCGCGCAAACCATGCCCCTCCAGTCAGCCCTGCAAGCGAAACGGCAGGACTGATGCCGACGGTCACCGGCATTCCCTGGCAGCTTGGCACCCGCCGCTTCGATCTGCGCGGATCTGATAGGACGCAAGCCAGCAGCCGTCCTTGGTACGCTTCCGCCACCCGCTGCACCTTCAAGAGCGACATCATGTGCTGTGTCTTGACACAGATCACCGGCGGGCCCGCCTCGGCCAGGCCATTGACCAGCCACTGTGAGAGCGGCCCGGCTTCCAGGCCCACGCGGCCGTACTCACCCCCGAGCGACGTCAACAGCACGGCGATCTCGTCCCGTTCCGTGGCCAGCCGATGCTCAGTCACCACGTGGCCGGCTTCGTCGACGACGCACACCGACGTCCTTTTCACTGAAACATCAAGGCCAACAAAATGCACCATCACCGCCCGCTACTTCCTCGATATCCGAGGTCGAGTCCGACCTCCTTTCCATCGTATGTGAAGGGGCTGCGCACTCTCGCCATCACTCCGAGCCGCAGCCACCGCGATACACCATCGTTGGAGCGCGGAGGATCGTGTCCCACCTGGTGGTGTAGGACATGATGGCGCTGCGCGGGCTGATGGAGAAGAGCGCCGACGCAGATGTGCTGCGCGAGATGATCGGGTTCGCGGCGCAGCGGCCGGCGCCGCATCGGCGCTGGCACCTCGACGAGATGTTCGTCCGGATCGGCCGCAAGCCGATGTATCTCTGGCGGGCTGTCGATGCCGAGGGCGAGGTGCCGGTTCAGGCCAGGCGAGACGCGGCTGCAGCCCACAAGCTGATGCGCAAGCTTCTCCGGAAGCAGGGCATCGCCTCTAGCGCAAGCTACAGCGGTTCAAGTCGGCCGCCGCGGCGCAGCGGTTCCTGTCGATGCACGCCGCGACCTACAACACCTTCAACCTCTGCCGTCACCTCACACCGCCCGCACGCACCGCCGCTTTCGCGCGGAGGCGATCGCGGCATGGCGGGATGCGGCCGGCGTCGCGGCCTGAGCCCGGCGGATGCCGGCTTTATCGCGGCCACGCTCGACAACGTGACAAGCGCCCGCATAGCACCCGGTTCGGCGCGGTCTCCTTTTAACAATTTAACGTGACACTTTAAATAAAACGGTGCACCATTGAAGTTCTAGGAAGTGTAAAGTCTTATTTTTGGATTGAATACATGGCATCGCGATTCAGATAAGGCAAACCCCGAATGCACCGAATGCGGCCTAAGCAATTCGGGGTTGACGTTTTACTTGACACTCTTGCCGGGTCATTGCCGCCGATATAAGGCGCGTCACCCTCGTCGCCAATTTTCGACGTGTCGATTGAGGTGCGGCGTCCCGACGCAATTATAGCCGGAGCATCCTATCGGCGCGATGTCGTCCGAGGCTCATTGCCTCGACCTACGCGTCGCAACCGCCCCCTCTCCGCGAATGGTGCGCGCGGCTCGCTGATCTCGCTGGCCAACCATACCGGAACAAGGAAGCAATTGTGAGAAGGTCCATCTGGATCCCCGCTGTCGTCGCTTTCTTGATAGCCGCCGCCGACATGGCGCCGGCTCAAACCCCAGTTTTCAAAACGAACGGCTTCCCGATCGCGCTGCACCAAGCGCAGGTGACGGGACTCGCCTGCATTCAAGAGCAATCAACCGCAGCGACACTTACGGTCGCTCACGAACGGAGGAGGCCATGAAACGGCTCTACATCCTCGCGTCTGTTGCGTTCGCGTTCTCCACCTCCAGCATCGCCGCTGAACTTACGGCGGAGGTTCCCAAGGGAGATGGGGAGTTCACCGCCAAGGCGATTTCTGCTGCACCGGCCGCTATCGGAAAGAATGCGACAATCATTCGTATTGGTGACGGCTTCAAAACTGCTGTCGTGAAAGAGGGAACGAACGGGTGGACTTGCGCCGTCGATACCAACGGGGAACCGTGGTGTGCCGATGCCGCCGGGCTTGAATGGTTCAAGGCGATTTCAACGATGGCGGAGCCCCCCGATAAAACGGGCTTCGTTTACATGTTGGCTGGGGACTTAGGCACTAGTAATCATGATCCCTACGCGACAGACAAGTCGCATTGGGTTCATACGGGTCCGCACGTCATGATTGTCGGCAAGGCGGCGCACGAAATGGCCGCCAACTACCCGGCCAAGCTGGATCCTGATCCTACCCATCCCTACGTTATGTTTCCTGGGACCAAGTACCAGCATCTGATGCTACCCGCCGACATGGCCGGCCACAGTCAATGATATCCTTCACCGCCGCGTCCCGGCCGGTCGCGGCGGATTTCCACTTCTTCGACGACTGCTGGCAGCCCCCATCCACGCGTGGGGCCCTGCTCAGTGGATGCGGCGTCCAACATTGCAGCCGCCCTGCACGCTTTCGTCTGGATTGCGCGCGCCTTGTGACCCTGCGGGCGGCCGCCGGCAAATGAGCGAGCGGCAGCCTCTCGGTGCCGCCGCTCCCTCTTGGGCGCTATGCCTTCGCGGCCGCGGGCTTGCGGGCGCGCGGCGCCCTGGCGGGCTTCGGCGCGGGCGCAATCGGTTGGGCCGGCGCGCTGCCGCGACGGGTGCCGAGACCGATGGTCTTTGCGAGGGTGCTCCGCTGCTGGGCATAGTTGGGCGCCACCATCGGATAGTCGGCCGGCAGCCCCCAGCGCTCGCGGTACTGCTCCGGCGTCATGTTGTAGGCCGTGGCCAGATGCCGCTTCAGCATCTTCAGCTTCCTGCCATCCTCAAGACAGATGACGTAGTCCGGCGTCACAGACTTGCGGATCGGCACCGCCGGCTCCGGACGAGTGATCACGGACTCAGTCGGTTGGCCGAGCTTGTCCAGTGCGCGGTAGACCTGCGCGATCAGTCCCGGCAGGTCCGAGACCGCGACGTTGTTGCTGGCGACATGGGCCGAGACAATTTTCGCGGCCAGACGGCGCGTTTCGTCGGCAGCTGTGGGGGCATAGGGAGAGCCAACTTCGCTCATTAAATCACTCCGATGCTTAGATGGGCTCAATCATAAGGTATGGATTGAATTTCGGCAGCTTGAATATCGTTAATCTGGAAAGTGCGCAACGATCGGTTTCCTTACAGCTCGACTTTGATAGATCTCACCTAATCGTCGCTAGTCCTCCCCAAGCAGCTTGCCGGTGAAGTTGCCCTGCCACAGGCTGGAATGCCGCCGGTAGCCGCGGGCGGTGCGGGCGTCCTTCCAGCGGCCGTGCTGCATGGCGGCCTCCAGCGGCACGCCCTTGCGGTCGGCGGCGGTCATCATGCAGGCGCGCAGGCTGTGCCCGGAAGGGCTTGTCACGTTGTCGAGCGTGGCCGCGATGAGGCCGGCATCCGCCCGGCTCAGGCCGCGACGCCGGCCGCATCCCGCCATGCCGCGAACGCCTCGGCTCGGAAGAGTCGGTGTGTGCGGGCGGTGGTGAGATGACGGCAGAGGTTGAAGGTGTTGTAGGTCGCGGCGTGCATCGACAAGAACCGCTGCGCCGAGACGGCCGATTTGAACCGTTGCAGCTTGCGCTCCCGCCGGCGAACGGGGACATGCGAACTTTCGGCCCGGTTGTTCAGCCGCTTGACCCTGATGTGAACTGCGGCGCCCAGGCCCAGATCATGAAGTGCAGCGGCGTAGGCCGGGCACTTGTCGGTGACCCACTCGTTCGGGGCGATGCCCTGCTTCCGGAGGGGCTTGCGCATCAGCTTGCGGGCTGCAGCCGCGTCCCGCCTGGCCTGAACCAGCACGTCGAGCACCTCACCCTCGGCATCGACGGCACGCCAGAGATACATCTGCTTGCCGCCGATCCGGACGAACATCTCGTCGAGGTGCCAGCGCCGGTGCGGCGCCGGCCGCTGCGCGCGAAGACGCCTCGCGATCATCGGGCCGAACGCGCTGACCCAGCGCCGGATCGTCTCGTACGACACCTCGGTCCCGCGTTCGGCGAGCAGGTCCTCGACGTCGCGGTAGCTCAGCGTGAAGCGGAGGTACATCCAGACGGCGCGTTGGATCACGTCGGATGGAAAGCGATAACCGGCATAGTCAGGTGGGGGGCATGGCCACCGCTATGCCGCTCGCCGGCCCTTCGCAAGGCCGCGAACGTGGCAAGCCCATCGACAGCTTTGGCCTTGACTCCGTCCGGTTTTCCGGAAAATCCTATAAATATATTTTTAAGATCCCTTGAGGATGCAGATGTCTCGATCCCCGGCGCGCCGGATGAGCGATGTGGCGTACGAGAAGCTGCGCCAAGCGATCATCCGCGCCGAATTCGAGCCGGGTGCCCCGATCGAGGAGAAGATCGTGATGGAGCGGCTGGAGATCGGCCGCACCCCGCTGCGCGAGGCACTGCAGCGCCTGTCGCAGGAAGATCTGGTCAAGAACGTGCCTCAGCGTGGCTATTTCGTCTCCACCACCTCGGCCGCCGACCTGTTCCAGCTGATCGAGTTCCGCCTGCACGCCGAAGCGCTGTCTGCTCGGCTGGCGGCGGCCCGGGCCAATGCCGGCCATCTCGCCGAGTTCGGCCGGATCATCGAAGAGGCGGAGGCCGGCGCCGCAGCGGGCAACCAGGACATCTCCTGGAACATCGAGATCGACGAGCGGATGCATCGGCTGATTGCGAATGCTGGCGGTAACAACTACCTCGCCCAGGCGCTCAACCGGCTCTACGCGCTATCGGTTCGCAGCCTGTACCTGTCGCATGTCCCGATCACGCTGATCCGGGACGAGCTGGCAACGATGCGGGCGCTGCGTGACGCCCTGGCAACGCGCGACGCGGATGCGGCCGAGGCGGCGATGCGCCGGCATCTCGACTTCAACGTCGTCAGTCTCGTGTCAGGCGGCCGTTCACTGGGCACCGGCCGATGACCGGAGGCCACCGGCCGCTCCTGGTCACGCTGATGCTGCTGTCGCCGGCGACCGTCCTGATGGTCGCCTTCCTGATCGCGCCGATGCTGATCGTGATCGGCGACAGCCTGTCCGGCCGCGACGCCTATGGCGGGATCGTGCCGGGCTTCAGCCTCGCCAGCTATGCCGAACTGCTGCAGCCGCTCTACATCCCGATCTTCTGGAACTCGCTGCAGCTCGCGGCGCTGAACACGCTGCTCTGCGTCGCGATCGCCTATCCGGTCGCCTGCTTCATCAGCTTCCGGGCCGGGCGTTGGGCCCCGGTCCTGCTGGTGCTGATGCTGGTGCCGTTCTGGATCGACTTCCTGATCCGGATCTCGGCCTGGGTGGTGCTGCTCGGCCGCAACGGGCTGATCAATGCCGGCCTGTCCTGGCTCGGGCTGATCGACGAGCCGCTGCGGATGCTCGGCAGCTACGGCGCGGTCCTGGTCGGGATGGTCTATGCCTTCCTGCCGTCGGCCGTGTTCCCGATCTACGCCGCGCTGAATCCGATCGACCGCACCTGGCTGGAGGCGGCGCGGGACCTCGGCGCCAGCCCGGCCGAAAGCTTCTGGCGCGTCACCTTCCCGCTGTCGCTGCCCGGCGTCATGGCGGCGGTGCTGTTCGTCTTCGTGCCGTCGACGGGCGTCTTCGCCATCCCGGTCCTGCTGGGCGGCGGCAAGAGCATCATCATCGGCAACCTGATCGTCCAGCTGTTCCTGGACTTCCGGAACATCCCGCTCGGCTCGGCCGTCGCCGTGCTGCTGCTGGCCTTCTCCTCGGTCGCGATCCTGCTCTACATGCGGCTGCTGCGGCGGGTGGAGAGCCAGCGGGCATGAGCGACACCACCCCCATTCCGACGGCGCCCAGCCGGCTGGGACGCATTGGGGAGGCCACCCTCGCCCGCTTCACCCCGACGGTCACGATCCTGGCCTATCTCTTCCTGTTCGTGCCGATCGCGGTGCTGATCGTCTATTCCTTCAACGCCTCGCGCTCGACCGTGGTCTGGACCGGCTTTACCCTCGACTGGTACCGCGAGGTGCTGAAGGACCGGTCGCTGCAGCGCGCGCTCTGGGTCAGCGCCGTGGTGGCCGGCGCCTCGGCTCTGCTCGCCACCGCCATCGGCACGCTGACGGCCCTCGTCCTGGCCCGTCGCGCCTTCCGCGGTCGGGACGGCTTCTCGACCCTCGTCCTCGCCCCGCTGGTGCTGCCGGAGATCGTGCTGGCGGTCGGCTTCCTGGTGCTGATGGCGGCGGTGGGCGTCCCGCTCGGCTACTTCACCCTGATCGCCGGGCACACGCTGATCGCGGTGCCCTTCACCACGCTGATCGTCCGCGCCGCCGCCTCGGCGCTCGACCTCCGGCTGGAGGAGGCCGCGGCCGATCTCGGCGCCGACCCGCGCCAGGCCTTCGTCCGGGTCACCCTGCCGCTGCTGCTGCCCGCCATCGTCACCGCCTTCCTGCTGGCGGCGACCCTATCCTTCGACAACTTCGTGATGTCGACCTTCACCTCGGGCGTCGGCACCACGACGCTGCCGCTGCGCATCTACTCGATGCTGAAGACCGGCATCACGCCCGAGATCAACGCTCTCGGGACGCTGCTGGTCGCCGCGAACGTCCTCATCGTCGTCGCGGTGGCGAGCCGGCACCTCAAGCTGCTGCTCCGGAGATAAGCGCCGTCCAAGGCGTGTCCGGTTCCATCAACACCGAGCATTCAGGAGGCTTCATGCAACAGTATCTTCGCCGCCTCGCCCTCGCCGGATTGTCGGCGATCGCCCTGTCCCTGCCGGCCGCCGCCATGGCCGATGAACTGCACATCTACGCCTGGTCGTCCGAGCTGCCGGAGGAGGTGGTGCAGGACTTCGTCAAGGCCACCGGCATCGACGCCACGGTCGACACCTTCGACAGCAACGAATCCCTGATCGCCAAGCTGGAGGCCGGTGCCGCCGGCTACGACATCGTCAACCCGTCGCAATACGCGGTCCAGATCCTGGTCAAGAAGGGGTTGATCGAGCCGCTGGACCATGCCCGGCTGCCCGGCCTGGCCAACCTGGCGGAGGTGTTCCGCTCCGTCTCCTACGACAGCGGCAACGCCTACAGCCTGCCCTATATCTGGGGCACCACCGGCTTTGCCTACAACACCGACTGCGTGACCGAGCCGGTGACCAGCTGGAAGGCGCTGTGGGATCCGAAATACAAGGACCGGATCTACATGCTGGACAACATGCTCGCGGCCTATATCGCCGCGCTGCAGATCAACGGCTACAGCGCCACCTCGACCAGCCCGGACGAGATCGCCAAGGCGACCAAATCCCTGATCGAGCAGAAACCGATCCTCGGCGGCTACAACAGCACCAACTTCGCCGACCTCGTCTCCTCCGGCGAGGCTTGCCTGGTCGAGGCCTGGAGCGGCAACGTGATCCAGGCGATGGCCGACAACCCGAAGGTCCGCTACGTGCTGCCGGACGAGGGCGGGACGATGTGGATCGACGGCTATTCGGTGGCCAAGAACGCGCCGAACCGCGACGCCGCCTACAAGTTCCTGGAGTATCTGCTGCAGCCTGAAGTCGCGGCGAAGGTGACGCAGCTGGTCAAGGTGGCCAACACCAACGCCAAGGCCAAGGCGCTGCTGCCGGCGGAGATCACCGGCAACCCGGCGATCTACCCGCCCGAGGAGCGGCTGAAGAAGGCCGAGTTCATCCTCGACCATGGCGAGGCGATGAAGCTGTACCAGGACGGCTGGACCCAGGTGAAGGCGGCCCAGTGACGATGGAGCCCGCTGTCGAGCTGCGCGGCATCGCCAAGCGCTTCGCCAAGATCGGCACGACGGAGATCAACGCCGTGCGCGACATCGACCTGTCGATCGCACGCGGCGAGTTCTTCACCCTGCTCGGCCCGTCCGGCTGCGGCAAGACCACGACGCTGCGCCTGATCGCGGGGTTCGAGCAGCCGACCGCGGGCGAGCTGCGGATCCGGGGCCGCGCGATGAACGACGTGCCGGCGCATCTGCGGCCGGTCAACACGGTGTTTCAGAGCTACGCCCTGTTTCCGCATCTGACCGTCGAGGACAATGTCGGCTTCGGCCTGGCGGTGAAGCGGGTGCCGCGGCGCGAGCGGGCCGAGCGGGTGCGCGAGGCGCTGGCGCTGGTGCGCATGGAGGGCCGGGCCGGACGCAAGCCGGCGGAGCTGTCCGGCGGCCAGCAGCAGCGGGTGGCGCTGGCCCGGGCCCTGGTCAACCGCCCCGCCGTGCTGCTGCTCGACGAGCCCTTCGGCGCGCTCGACCTGAAGCTGCGCCGCGAGATGCAGATCGAGCTGAAGCAGATGCAGCGGCGGCTCGGCATCACCTTCGTCTTCGTCACCCATGATCAGGAGGAGGCCTTGACCATGTCCGACCGGATCGCGGTGATGCATGACGGGCGGGTGCTGCAGGTCGACGATCCGGTCGGCATCTACGAGCGGCCGGCCTGCCGGTTCAGCGCCGGCTTCATCGGCGAGATGAACTTCCTGTCCGCCACCGTCACCAAGACCGGGCCCGCCGGCATCGCGCTGCAGGCGGGGCATGCCACCATCCGCCTGCCCCGCAACGGGCACGCGCTCGCCCCCGGCCAGCCGGTGATGCTGGCGATCCGGCCCGAGGCCCTAACCTTCGCCGATTTGGCCGACGGCGGCCCGCCGGAGGATCGAGTGCGGATCGAAGGCCGGATCCGCGACGCGATCTACATCGGCACCGACCGGCGCTACGCCGTCGACCTGCCGTCGGGCGAGACGGTGCATGTGCGCCAGCAGAATTCGGCCGCCGCCGGCCCGGCGTCGCCGCCGGTCGGTGCCTCAGCCACTCTCTTCACCCGTGCCGCCGCGATCCGGGTCCTTCTGGACTGACGGCGCCGTTCCCATTACGCAGGAGCCATTGAATGGCCATCCGTTCGTATCGCCTTGGGGCGATGCCGCCGCAGATCCCGGCGCCGATCCTGGATCGCTTCCGCGGGGTGGAGGCGGCGACCGTCGGCCATTACCTGCACGACCGCTTCGCCGACCCGGCGCTGCGGCCCCTGATCGCGGGGCCGCGCATCGCCGGCACCGCCGTGACCGTATCGATCCCCGGGGCGGATTCGACCCTGCTGTACCATGCGATGGACCGGGTGCGGCCGGGCGACGTGGTGGTGATCGACCGGGCGGGCGACCTGCGCCATGCCTGCTGGGGCGGCTTCATGGCCGCCGTGGCGAAGCTGCGCGGTGTTGCCGGCGTGATCGTCGACGGCGTCGTGACCGACCCGGCCGCGATCCGCGAGGCCGGCGTGCCGACCTGGGCGCGCGGGGTCTCGCCGGTCACGACCAAGCTTTTGAATCTCGGCGGCGGCTTCAACATTCCGGTGTCCTGCGGCGGGGTGGCGGTCACCCCGGGCGATGCCGTGCTGGCGGATGATTGCGGCATCCTGGTGCTACCGCCCGACCAAGTGGAGGGCATCAGCGACACCGCCCTGGCCGACCAGGCCGAGGAAGGCGAATGGCTGGCCCGGCTGCGGGACGGGCTGGCGCTGCAGGATCTGGTCGACGTCACCGCCATGCTGGCCGAGCGCGACCGCAAGGACGGGGGCATCCATGGCTGACCTGGATTTCGGCCGTCTGGCCGTCTGGCTGTCGACACCGCACCAGGCGATGCTGGAGATTGCGCACGAAGTAGGCTTCCGCCGCGTGGTGCTGGACGTCGAGCACGGGCTGTTCGACCTCGACACCACCGACAAGCTGGTGGCCCTGGCCCGGGCGCTGGGCATGGAGATCTACGCCAAGGTGCTCGGGCCGGAGGCGATCCCGATCCAGCAGGCGCTCGACATGGGCTGCGACGGCGTGATCATCCCGCATATCGAGGATGCGGTGCATGCCGCGCGGGTGACGGCCGCGGCGAAGTACCCGCCGCTCGGCGGCCGCAGCTTCAGCGGCACCCGGCCGGCCCGCTACGGCGGCGCGCCGCAAAGCTATTACGACGGCGAGAACCGCCGCACCCGCTGCTTCCCGATGGTCGAATCCGCCGCGGCGCTGGCCGACATCGAGGCGATCCTGGCGCTGCCGACGGTCGACGGCGTGTTCATGGGGCCGAGCGACCTGTCGCTCAGCCGCGGCCGCGGCGCCTATCGCAACGGCCCGGAGGACCAGGCCGATCTGCGACGCGTCGCCGCCGCCGCGGCGGCGGGCGGCCCCCCCGGGGTCAAGGCGG
>NZ_JASATH010000217.1:0-13509 GCF_038440215.1 Inquilinus sp. OTU3971
GCAAAAAGCCCCGCCTGTGCGAGGCGGGGCTTTGGGCCGGATCGATCCGTCGAGGGCTATTCCTTCTTGGCAGCGTCCGGGCGCGGCAGGGACAGGGTCGCGTCCGAGCCGCCCAGCAACCCGGTCCGGAAGTAGACCGCTAGCTTCTCCCGCGTGTCGGCGATGTCCATGTTGCGCATGGTCAGCTGCCCGATCCGGTCGGCCGGGGTGAAGGCGCCGGCGCCGCTTTCCATCGTCAGCCGCTCGGGGTCGTAGGTCAGGTTCGGGCTGGTGGTGTCGAGCAGGGAATAGTCGTTGCCGCGGCGCAGCTCGAGCGTCACCTCGCCGGTCACCGCCCGCGCGATCCAGCGATGGGCGGACTCGCGCAGCATCAGGCTCTGCGGGTCGAACCAGCGGCCCTGATACAGCAGGCGGCCGAGGCGGCGCCCGTTGCTGCGGTACTGCTCGATCGTGTCCTCGTTGTGGATGCCGGTCACCAGCCGCTCATAGGCGATGTGCAGCAGCGCCATGCCAGGCGCCTCGTAGATGCCGCGGCTCTTCGCCTCGATGATGCGGTTCTCGATCTGGTCGCACATGCCGAGGCCGTGCCGGCCGCCGATGACGTTGGCCTCGGTGAACAGCGCCAGCGCATCGGCGAAGCTCTGCCCGTTCAGGGCGACCGGCCGGCCTTCCTCGAAGCGCACCGACACCGTCTCTGCCTTCACCGCCACGTCGTCGCGCCAGAACGCCACGCCCATGATCGGCTTGACGATGGCGATCCCTGTGCTCAGGAACTCCAGGTCCTTCGCCTCATGGGTGGCGCCCAGGATGTTGCTGTCGGTCGAGTAGGCCTTTTCGACGGAGGCTTTGTACTCGAACCCCGCCGCCGCCATGTACTCGCTCATCTCCTTGCGGCCGCCGAGCTCGTCGATGAAGCGCTGGTCGAGCCACGGCTTGTAGACCTGCAGGTTCGGATTGACGAGCAGGCCGTAGCGGTAGAACCGCTCGATGTCGTTGCCCTTGTAGGTGCTGCCGTCGCCCCAGATGTCGACCCCGTCCTCGCGCATCGCCTCGACCAGCAGGGTGCCGGTCACCGCGCGGCCGAGCGGCGTCGTGTTGAAATAGGTCGCGCCGGCCGTGCTGATGTGGAAGGCGCCGCACTGGATGGCGGCGATGCCTTCGGCGACCAGCTGCGAGCGGCAGTCGATCAGCCGCGCCGTCTCGGCCCCATAGGCGAGGGCCTTGCGCGGGATGTCCTCGTAGTCGCTTTCGTCGGGCTGGCCGAGATTGGCGGTGTAGGCGCAGGGGCGAGCCCCCTTCTCCCGCATCCAATGCACGGCGGCGCTGGTGTCCAGACCGCCCGAGAATGCAATGCCGACGCGCTTGCCGACGGGAAGTTCGTGGAGAATGTTCGCAACCACCGCTCGCTCCGGAATTCTGTCTGGGGCCTCACCCGGCCGCCGGCAAGCTATCCCGGTTGCGGGCGAATGTTAAGGGCTGCCTGGTGTTTCATGCGTCCGTGTCCGGCCCTAAGGTGGGCAAATGCGATTCACATTCCTGCATGCGGCCGATCTGCACCTCGGCAGCCCGCTGACGGGCCTCGGCCTCAAGGACCCGGAGGTCGCCCGGCGCTTCGCCTCGGCGAGCCGCGAGGCCTTCTCCGCTCTCGTCACGCGGGCGGTCGAGGCGGAGGTCGCCTTCGTCGTCGTCGCCGGCGATGTGTATGACGGCGAGTGGCGCGATACGTCGATCGGCCTGTTCTTCAACCGCGAGGTGGCGCGGCTGGACCGGGCCGGCATCCCGCTGTTCCTGCTGAAGGGCAACCACGACGCCGAGAGCGTCGTGACCAAGACCATCTCGCTCCCCGCCTGCGTTTCGGAGTTCCCGACCGGTCGGGCCGGGACGTTCCGGATCGAAAGCCTGAAGGTCGCCCTGCATGGTCGCGGCTTTCCCGACCGCGCCGTTCCCGAAAACTACGCGCTGGGCTACCCCGACCCGCTTCCGGGCTGGGTCAATATCGGCGTGCTGCATACCTCCTGCGACGGCCGGCCGGGCCATGCGGTCTACGCCCCCTGCACCGTCCAGGACCTGGCCTCGCGCGGCTACCAGTACTGGGCGCTGGGTCACGTCCACGAATATGAGGAGCTGTCGCGGGACCCCTGGATCGTCTACCCGGGCAATCTGCAGGGCCGCAGCGTCCGGGAATGCGGCCCGAAAGGCGCCGTCCTGGTCGACGTCGCCGACGGCCACATCGCCGGGACCCGGCGCCTTGCCCTCGACCGCGCCCGCTGGGCCGTCGCCGCCATCGACCTGACCGGCATCGAGGATGAAGCCGGCGCGTTGCGACGGATCGAGGAGTCGATCGCGCCGGAGGCCGCGGCGGCCGAGGGGCGGCTGCTGGCCCTGCGCATCCGGCTGACCGGCCGCACGCCGCTGCACCGCCGGTTGAAGGCCGATCCGGACCGGATGGCCGACGAGATCCAGGCCGCCGCCAACCGGATCCACGAGGACATCTGGCTCGAACGCCTGCGCATCGAGACGGAGGATCCCGAGCCCACGGCCGACGACGCCCTGGCCTCGCTCGACCTCGCCGCTCTCCTCGAGGGCCTGGAGCAGGATCCGCAGTTCCAGGCGCGGGCGGCCGAGCTGGTCGCCACGATCACGGGCAAGCTGCCGGGCGGTATCGCGGGCGACGGGCCGCCCCTCGCCTCGGATCTGGGCGCGCTGCTGGACGAGGCGCGGGCGATGCTGGTCGCACGGGCGACGGCCGGCGCGGCGCGCTGACCGATGCGACTGCTGCGACTGGACCTCGACCGCTACGGCCCCTTCACCGGCCGGACGCTGAGCTTCCCACCGGGGGCGAAGCTGCACGTCGTGCATGGGCCGAACGAGGCGGGCAAGAGCTGCGCCCTGGCCGCCGTCACCGACCTGCTGTTCGGCATCGAGCGGCTGACCCGCTACGACTTCCTGCACGAGGGCAAGGACCTGCGGATCGGCGCCGAGATCATCGGCCGCGATGGTGGTCGTCTCACGTTCCGCCGGCGCAAGGGCAACAAGAACACGCTGCTCGGGCCCGACGACAGCCCGATCGCGGACGACGCCCTGCTGCCGTATCTTGGCAGCCTGACGCGCGACGTGTTCGGCCGTGCCTTCGGGCTCAACGCCGAGACCCTGCGTCGTGGTGCCGAGGACATGCTGCGCAGCGACGGCGAGGCCGGCGCCAGCCTGTTCGCCGCGGCCTCCGGCCTGCGCGGGCTGAGCGATCTGCGGCGGAGCCTGGAGGACGAGGCGAACACCATCTTCGCCCCTCGCGCGTCGAAGGATCGCCGCTTCTACCAGGCGCTCGATCGCTTCGAAGACGCGCGCAAGGCGATCCGAGAACGCGAGCTGAGGGTCGGCGACTGGAAGGCGCTCAACGAGTCGATCGGCAGCCTTGCCACCCGTCTCGGCGAGATCAGGGCGCAGCGGAACGAGATCGCCGCGGCGCGATCGCAGCTGGCGCGGCTGAAACGCGTCGGCCCGCTGATGCGGCTGCTCGACGAGCATCTCGCCCGGCTCGACGCCTTCGCCGACCTGCCGCAGCTTCCGCGAAGCACCGCCGAAGCGCTGCGCGACAGCCTCGACGCCGTCGCCCGGGCCGAGGAGGGGCTGCGACGGGCGGAGGCGGGCCTGGCCACGGCCCGGCAGGACCTCGACGGCATCGTCGTCGACGAGGGCCTGACCGTTGCCGCCGATCAGGTCGTGCAGATCTTCGGCGAGAGCGGCGGCCATGCCGCGAGCCGGCGCGACCTGCCCCGCATCCAGGCGGAGCTCGACGATCTGGAGCGAACCCTCGCCGCGCTGGCCGGCCGTCTCGGCCAGGAGCCCGGCGCGATCCAGATCGCCCAGCCGAGCGACGCGGCGCAGGCGCAGCTTCAGCGCCTGATCGCCGACGGCCGGGCCTTGGCGGAGACACGGCGCGGGCAGCGCGCCGCGATCGAGCGCGAGACGGCCACCCTCGCCGAGCTTCAGCGCCAGCAGGCCGAACAGGGTGGCCTCAGCGACCCGCGGCCGCTGCAGCAGCGGCTCGGCGCGATCGAGCCGGTCCTGCAGCAGCTCGACCGCAGGACCGAGCTCGACCGGGAGATCCGGACCGAGCGCCGAAGCCTGGCGGAGGCGGCGGCCCGGCTGATGCCGCCGGTGACGGATCTCGATGCCGTCGCCGCGGCACCCCGCCCGGGTGCGGAGGCGATCGGGCGGCACCGCAGCATCCAGGAGGATCTGGCCGCGCAGGAGCGGCGCGAGCGGGATCAGATCGCCGCGGCGGCAACGACGATCACCGCCATCGAAGCGAAACTCGAGGCCCTTGCCACGACCCGGCCGGTGCCGTCGGTGGAGCGCATCGCCGCCCTTCGCCGGGAGCGTGATCAGGCGTGGGAGCGACTGCACGGAGCCCTGTTCGAAGAGCCCGGCGCCCCGCAGGGCGGTGCGCTCGCGAGCCTGGCAGCCCGCTTCGAACGCCTGGCAGCCGAGGCCGACCAGCTGTCGGATGAGGCGCGGGCCGATGCGGCGCGCGTCGGCGAGCATGCGGTCGAGACCCGGAACCTGGCCCTGGCCCGGCAGCAGGCCGCGGCAGCGCAGGATCGCCTGGCCGCCGTGGAGACGCGCCGGCGCGAGGCCGAGGCCGAATGGCGGGGCCTGTGGACCAGCCTCGCGGTCACGCCCGGCACGCCGGCCGAGATGAGCGCCTGGGTGGCCGCGGTGGAGACTTTGCTGCAGCGCCGCGAAGCCGTCGAGGCGCAGCAGGATCGGGTGGATGTCATCGATCGGGCGGTGCGCGACGTGGTCCCTGCCCTGCAGGCGATCGCCGTGGCATCCGGCCTGCCTCCACTCGACCCGCTGGAACCGGGCCTGGTCGCGGCCCGCCTGCGCCAGCACCTCGAGGCGCTGGCGGATGGCTGGGACAAGGCGCGGGGCCTGGCGACGCGCATCGACGACGGCCGACGCCGCATCGAAGCGCTACGCGCCGCGGAGGTCGAGACGGCCGCCGACCTCGAGGCCTGGACCGCCCTCTGGGCAGAGTCGGCGCCGGGCATCGGCCAGGCCACGTCGACGTCGATCGATGGAGCGGAGGCGGCGCTGGCCGTCTGGCGTGAAGTGCCGGCAACCCTTCGAGAGCTCGACAATCGCACCCGGCGCGTTGCCGGCCTGCGCCGCGATATCGCGGAGTTCGAACGGCGCGCCGGCGACCTGATCGCACACCTGGCACCCGATCTCGCCACCCTGCCGGCGGATTCCGCGGTCACGATCCTGCACGAGCGCGTCACGGCGGCGAGAGGCGCCGCCGGCCGGCGCGCTGCTGCGATCGAACATCTGGCCCGGGCGGATCGCGCCTGCACCGATGCCCGGCGCGCCCTGGCCGAGGCGGAGCGGAGCCGGGACGAGCTCGCCTCCGGCCTGCCGCCGGGTCTCGACCTCGGCATCATGCTCGCCCGATGGACGGAACGGGACAGCCTGGCCACCGCGATCGCCGAGCAGCGGACGCAGCTGGTCCTGCAATCGGATGGGCTGGACGAAACCTCGCTGCGGGCCGCCCTGGCCGAGTTCGATGCCGATGCGGCCGAGGCGCGCCTGCAGGGCCTCGCCCAGGAGGATGAGGCCCTGGACCATGCCGCCCAGGAGACCTTCGCCGCGCAGGATCGGGCCCTGCGCCGCCGTGCCGAGCTGGAACAGGGTGTCGGCGCCGAGATCGCGGCGCAGCAGCGGCGGAATGCGGAAGCCGAATTGGTCGAGGCGGCCCGCAACTGGGCGGTGCGCAAGATCGGAGCGCTGATGATCGGCGCCGCCGTCGAGCGCCATCGGGCCAGCCAGGAGGATCCGCTCCTGGCCCGTGCCGGAGCGCTGTTCGCGATGCTGACCGGCGGCGCCTATGATGGCGTGGTCCAGGAGTATGACGACGGCGACACGCCACGCCTGGTCGGACGCCGGCCGGACGGCCGGACCGTCCCGATCCAGGGCCTGAGCGAGGGCACCCGGGACCAGCTGTACCTGGCGCTGCGCCTGGCCTATCTCGATGCCTATGCCGACCGGGCGGAGCCGGCTCCGTTCGTCGTCGACGACATCTTCGCCAGCTTCGACGAGGCGCGAACGGCGCATGGCCTGAAGGCGTTGGCGGCGATTTCCGACAGGGTGCAGATGGTGGTGTTCACCCACCACCAGCACGTGGTGGATGCGGCCGCCCGGGAGCTCGGGGACGATCTGGCCGTCGTTTCGCTCGGCTGATCGCTTCCCTCTCGCCGTCCCTCGAACATCCCCGCGAACCTGTCCCCTCCGAGGGTTGACGGCGGCGTCGATCCGCGCGACGATGAAATTCTGTTCAGTCAGTGTAAAAAATTACACATCGGAACAACGGGGCTGGAGACGGGATGGACGAGCAGGTCAGCCTGGCCACGCGCGCCGCGTGGCTGTCCTATGTGCGCCGCCTGACCCAGGGCGAGATCGCCGACCGCCTCGGCGTGTCGCGGGTCAAGGTGCACCGGCTGATCTCGCTGGCCGAGGAGCTGGGCCTCGTCAGCGTCCACATCGCCGGCCGCCCCGCCGAATGCCTGAAGCTGGAGGACGGGCTGATCGACCGGTACGGCCTCGGCTTCTGCCGCGTCGTCCCGGCGATCGACGAGGAGGACCAGCCCTTCGAGGCGCTCGGCGCGGAAGGCGCCGCTTATCTCTCCCGCTACCTCGAGACCGACGGCGACAAGGTGATCGGCGTCAGCCACGGCCGCACGCTGGCCGCGCTGGTCAACCGGTTGCCGCGGATCGCCGCGCCCGAGGCCAAGTTCGTGTCGCTGCTGGGCAGCCTGACCCGGAAATCCTCCGCCAACCCGTTCGACGTGGTGCAGCGCCTGGCCGACAAGACCGGCGGCGAGGGCTATTTCATGCCCGTGCCGATGGCCGCCGACAGCCTGGGCGACAAGGCGGTGATGCTGTCGCAGAAGAGCGTCCAGGCGGTGCTGGCCCTGGCCCACCGGGCGACGCTATGCCTGGTCGGCGTCGGCGAGCTGGGGCCGCAGGCGCATATGCTGCAGACCGGCGTGCTGACCCGCGAGGAATACGACGACCTGCGGGCCAAGGGCGCGGTCGGCGACCTGGTCGGCCAGTTCCTCGACGCCCAGGGCCGCCGCGTCGCCTCCGAGGTCAACGACCGGGCGCTGAGCGTCGGGCTGGCCGACCTGAAGGGCCGCCGCGTCGTCGCGATCGCCGGCGGCGCGATCAAGGCCGACGCCATCACCGCGGCGCTGGCGAGCGGCATGGTGACCGACCTGATCATCGACGAATCCGCGGCGGTGGCCATGGCCGCGCGCCGGGGTGCCCGGCCGCCACCGCGGCGGCAGGGCCTGCGCGAGACCAGCTGACAATCACAAATTCTGGGAGGACCACCGATGAAGCGCACGACCGATCTGTTCGACCGCCATCTCGCCGGAGGGCTGTCGCGCCGGGAGTTGATGACCGGCGCCGCCAAGCTGGGCCTCGGCGGTGCCGCGGCCGGCTTCCTGCTGAACCAGGCCGGCACCAGGGCCCTGGCCGCGACCGGCCCCGACTTCAAGAAGTTCTCCGGCAAGAAGATCAGCCTGCTCCTGAACAAGCATCCCTACACCGATGCGATGATCGCCAATCTCGACAACTTCAAGGCGCTGACCGGCCTGGACGTCAGCTACGACGTGTTCCCGGAGGACGTCTATTTCGACAAGGTCACCGCCACCCTGTCGAGCAAGTCACCGCAATACGACGTGTTCATGACCGGCGCCTACCAGACCTGGCAGTACGGCCCGGCCGGCTGGCTGACCGACATGAACGAGTACATCAAGAACCCCGAGCTGACGGCCCCAGCCTACAATTGGGATGACCTGCTGCCGGGCCTGCGTGCCTCCACCGCCTGGTCGGGCGTGCCCGGCGAGCCCTTGGGCGGCAGCGGCGCCAAGCAATGGGCCGTGCCCTGGGGCTTCGAGCTGAACAGCGTCGCCTACAACAAGCGGATCTTCGACGCCGCCGGCATGAAGCCGCCGAAGGACCTGCCGGAGATGGTCGATCAGGCCGGCAAGCTGAGCGCGCTGAACCAGGGCTTCTACGGCGTCGGCGTGCGCGGCAGCCGCAGCTGGGCGACGATCCACCCCGGCTACCTGTCGGGCCTGACCAACTACGGCGGCAAGGATTTCGCGGTCACCGACGGCAAGCTGAAGGCGGCGATGAACAGCGCCGAGGCCAAGGAGTTCACCAAGCTCTGGATCGAGATGATCCAGAAGGGCGGGCCGAAGAACTGGACCACCTACACCTGGTACGAGGTCGGCAACGACCTGGGCGCCGGGGCCTCGGCCATGATCTTCGACGCCGACATCCTGGGCTATTTCCAGAACAAGGGCACCAAGGAGGCCGGCCACCTGGCCTACCACCCCTTCAGCGCCAAGCCCGGCGCTGCGGCGCCGACGCCGAATGTCTGGATCTGGTCGCTGGCGATGAGCGCCTTCTCCCAAGCGCCCGAGGCCGGCTGGTACTTCGTGCAATGGGCCAGCGGCACCGAGCACACCACCTTCGGCGCCACCAAGGCCGACCTGGTCAATCCGGTGCGCCAGTCGGTGTGGGACAATGCCGACTTCCACAAGCGGCTGGAGAGCTATCCGGGCTATCTCGACCAGTACAAGGCCTCGGCCGCCGGGTCGAAGATCTACTTCACGCCGCAGCCGCTGTTCTTCAACCTGACCACGGAATGGGCGGCCAGCCTGCAGAAGATGTACGCCAAGGAGATCCCGGTCGACGAGGGGCTGGACCAGCTGGCCGAGTTCATCGACCAGCAGCTGCAGGACGCCGGCCTGGCCGACTGACGCCGTCCCGCGCGGACCGGCCTTCGCCCCGTTGGCCCGCGCGGCAGCCCCGCCCCCGCCGTTTCTCTCCCCCGGCGGGGGCGGGGCTCAGCGACCGTCTCCGAGAGGACCTTGCCCCGTGGCAACCATCACCGCCGAACCCTTGCCCCGAACGCGCCGCAGCACCGGCCCCGGCCTGCTGCCCTATCTGCTGAGCCTGCCGGCGCTGCTGGTCACGATCGGGATCCTGATCCCCTTCGCCACCGCCGTGTACTACTCGCTGCAGCGCTACAACCTGGCCTTCCCGGCCGGTCGCCGGATGATCTGGCTCGACAATTTCGTGGCCCTGTTCGGCGACGGGCGGTTCTGGGGCACGATCCAGGCGTCGCTGACCTACACCGTGCTGACCGTCGGGGTGCAGTTGCTGCTCGGCCTCGGCATCGCCCTGCTGCTGGTGCGCCGCAGCCTGATCAACAACCTGATGAGCGTGCTGCTGATCCTGCCGCTGATGGTGGCGCCGGCGATCGCCAGCCTGATGTGGAAGCTGATGACCAACCCGAATTTCGGGATCCTCAGCTACTTCGTGACCAGCCTCGGCTTCACCGATTTCCGCTGGGCGTCGGACCCGGCCTCGGCGATGTTCACCGTGGTGCTGGTCGACACCTGGGTCTACACGCCCTTCATCGCCATCCTGCTGCTGGCCGGGCTGCGCGCCTTGCCCCGCCAGCCCTTCGAGGCGGCGGAGCTGGACGGCGTGCCGCGCAGCTTCGTGTTCTTCCGCATCACCCTGCCGATGCTGCTGCCCTATATCCTGACGGCCAGCCTGTTCCGGATGCTGGACAGCATCCAGCAGTTCGACATTGTCTACGCCATGACCCAGGGTGGCCCGGGCGACCGGCTGATGCTGTTCCAGATCCGCGCCTATCTCGAGGCCTTCACCTTCACCAATATCGGCCGGTCGGCCGCGATCCTGATGGTGCTGTGGGCGATCACCTTCGCGCTCAGCAACGTCTTCATCAAGCAATGGCTCCGCCTGCGCGCCCGCGCGCATGGCCGGGCGTGACGAGCCGCCAGATGCACATGTCTCTCATTGAGCACCGTCCGATTGCCTCTCCTGCTTGCGGGAGAGGTCGGAGACGCGAAGCGGCTCCGGGTGAGGGCCAGCCGGCCGAAGTCGAAAGAACTGAAGTTTCCGGGAGAGGACGAGCCATGGGCTCTCTTCCGCGCGATATCCATAAGCGTGGTGAGACCGCTTGGCCCTCACCCGGTCTCGCTGCGCGAGCCCGACCTCTCCCGCAAGCGGGAGAGGCTACGCGCCCCAAGTCCAGAATTGCTCTTGATCATCGACCTGTGAAGACGGGAGGCAAGCCATGAACCATGCGAGTGGAATTGGCGGCCGGATCCTCCACGGCGTTCTGCTCACCCTGGTGGCGCTGTTCTTCCTGTTCCCGCTGGTCTGGGTGGCGCTGATGTCGTTCATGACCAACGCCGACATCCTGCGCAGCCCGCCCAGCGTCGTCTTCACCCCGACGCTGGAGAACTATGCCGCGCTGATCGCCGGCGAGCTCTCCACCAATGTCGGCGCGCTGAAGATCGACTACATGCAGAACCTGCTGAACAGCCTGATTCTCAGCTGTTGTTCGGTGCTGCTGTCGCTGCTGCTCGGCGTGCCGGCGGCCTATGCCTTCGCCCGGTTCAAGTTCCGCTTAGGCGAGAACATGGCCTTCACCATGCTGTCCTTCCGCTTCGCCCCGCCGCTGCTGGTGCTGCTGCCGCTGCAGCTGTATTTCCAGGACCTCGGCCTCAGCGACACCTATATCGGGCTGATCTGGGTGTATCAGCTGATCACCCTGCCGCTGATCCTGTGGATCGTGCGCGGCTATTTCGAGGACATCAGCGAGGACATCGAGAACGCCTACCGCCTCGACGGCCATTCCTGGCTGCGCACCTTCCTGAAGATCGCGGTGCCGCTGGCCCGACCCGGCATCGCCGCTGCCGCCCTGCTGGCCTTCATCTTCGCCTGGAACAATTTCATCTTCGCGCTGATCCTGGGGTCGAGCTCGATCCAGCCGGTGACGGTCGGGGCGCTGGCCTTCATCACCGCCTCGGGCATCAATTACGGCCAGATCGCCGCGGCGCTGGTGCTGTCGATCCTGCCGACCCTGGCCCTCGCCCTCTACGCCCAGCGCTACCTGGTCGAGGGGCTCAGCCTCGGCGCCGTGAAGGGGTGACGACCATGGCCTTCCTCGACATCGCCGGACTCGGCAAGAGCTTCGGCAAGGCCCGCATCCTCGACGGCCTCGACCTCCAGGTCGAGCAGGGCGAGTTCGTGGTGGTGTTCGGCCCGTCCGGCTCCGGCAAGACCGTGCTGCTGCGCCTGATCGCCGGCATCCTGCAGCCGGAGGCGGGCGAGATCCGCATCGGCGGGACCTCGATCCTCGGCCAGGGGCCGGAGGCTCGGGATGTCGGCATGGCATTCCAGAACTTCGCCCTCTACCCGCATCTGCCGGCCTTCGAGAACATCGCCAGCCCGCTCAGGGCGCGGCGGATCGCGGAGCCTGAGATCAAGAAGCGAGTGCGGGAGGTGGCGGAGCTGCTGCGCATCGGCCATGTGCTGGACCACCTGCCGAAACAGCTGTCGAACGGGCAGAAGCAGCGCACCGCCCTGGCCCGCAGCCTCGTCTGCTCGCCATCGGTCCTGCTGCTCGACGACCCGCTGCGCAATGTCGACGCCAAGATCCGCTACGAGATGCGGCAGGAGCTGCCGCGCCTGCTGCGTGCGGTCGGTGCCACCGTCCTCTACGTCACCCAGGACTACAAGGAGGCGATGGCGCTGGGCGACCGGGTCGGCGTGCTGCTGGACGGCCGCTTCCGCCAGGTCGACACCCCGGCCGGCATCTATGGCAGACCGCAGGACACGCGGATCGCCCGGCTGTTCGGCGACCCGCCGATCAACCTGATCGAGACCGCGGCGCAGGACGGCCGCATCAGCATCGCCGGCACCGCCTTCCCGGCGCCGGCCGCGGTGCCCGCCGGCAAGCCCTGCCTGGTCGGGCTGCGGCCGGAGGATGTCGAGGTCCGGTTCGAGCCGGCCGAGGATGCCGTGCCGGTCGACCTGGAGGCGGTGACGCCGCTGAATGTCCGCACCGTGATGCTGCTGCGCGCCGCCGACGGCACCGAGATCCTGGCCAGCCGGCCGGAGGACCAAGGCGACGACCTGGGCCGCGGCCGACGCCGCGCCTGGGCCCGGCCGGACCTGGCCCGCGCGCTCTGTTTCGACCGCGAGACCGGCGCCCACCTGCCGGCCGCGACGGCCTGAGGAGCCCCGATGGCAACCCTGACGCTCGACGCCGTCTCCAAGATCTACGGGCCGCGCCTGGCCCACCCGATCCGTGCGGTCGATGCCGTGTCGCTGGCGCTGCGCGATGGCGAGCTGGTCGGCCTGCTCGGCTCCTCCGGCTGCGGCAAGACCTCGACGCTGCGCATGATCGCGGGGTTCGAGAGCGTGTCGGAAGGCACCATCCGGATCGGCGACCGCGTGATCAACGACCTGCGCCCGGCCGAGCGCAACGTCGCCATGGCGTTCGAGGGCTATGCCCTGTATCCGCCGCTGACGGTGCGCGACAACATCGGCTTCAGCCTGCTGCGCGACCGCATCCCGAAAGCGGAGGTGCAGCAGCGCGTCGCGCATGTCGCGGCCCTCTTGGAGATCGGCGACATCCTGGACCGCTATCCGCAGGCGATTTCCGGCGGCCAGCAGCAGCGCGTCAGCCTGGCCCGGGCCCTGGTGCGGCGGGCGCAGCTGTCTTTGCTCGACGAGCCGATGTCGCAGCTGGAGCCGCAGCTGCGCGCCGTGCTACGGGCGCGCATCAAGGACTATCTGATCGAGCACAGGATGACGACGGTCTTCGTGACCCATGACCAGACCGAGGCGCTGGCCCTGGCCGACCGCATCGCGGTGATGGAAGGCGGCCGGCTGCAGCAATTCGCCTCGCCCACCGAGCTGAAGAAGCGCCCGGCCAACCTGTTCGTCGCCGGCTTCATCGGCGAGCCGCCGATGAACCTGTTCCCGGCCCGGGTCGTGCGCGAGAATGGCGGCCTGGCGGTCGAGGTGCAGGATGAGGATGGGGCGCCGGCTTTCCGCCTGCCTCACTCCGGCCCCCGCCTGGCCGAGGCTGGCCGCGTCCATCTCGGCATCCGCGGGCATGAAATCCGGCTCGGCGCCGCCCGGCCCGGCGAGACGGCGCTGCAGGGCACAGTGATCGCCAATCAATGGCTGGGCGACCAGAGCCACATCGCGCTGGACGTCAACGGCGTGCGGCTGACCATCGTCACCGACCGGGCGCTGGAGGCTGCGGCCGACACCCGGCTGGCGCTGGCCCTGCCGGAATCGGCGCTGCACCTGTTCGACAGCGACAGCGAGATGGCGGTCGCCCATGGCGGCCGCCCTGCGGTGGCGGCGGCGGCATGAGCGGCAGCATGGCCCCCCTCGGCAGGCGACCGAATCCAAACGAGTCCCCCCTCCCCTCGCGGGAGGGGGTTAGGGGGAGGGGGTTCTCGCGGCTTGCACCGGCCCTGGAGCATCACAGACCGGCTCCTATGGACAGCTCGATCCAAGGCCATTCGCGCGCGGACGCGCGCAGACCCCGCCCCCCACCCCCCCCCCCCCCCCCGGGGGGGGGGGGGGGGGTTAAGGAGG